>DATHYN010000096.1:0-1959 GCA_035459145.1 Anaerolineae bacterium
CAGAAGTTACGAGCGGCGGCGGCGCGGATGTTTGTGCGGGAGGCGGAGTTGTTGGTGTTTGATGATTTATCGAGTGCGTTGGATGTGGATACGGAGCGGGCGTTGTGGGAGGGGGTGTTTGGGTTGGGTGAGGGGGTGAGCTGTTTGGTGGTGTCGCATCGGCGGCCGGCGTTGCAGAGGGCGGATCAGATTTTGTTGATGGTGGGGGGGCGGATTGTGGAGCGGGGGACGTTGAGTGAGTTGTTGGGGCGGTCGGCCGAGATGCGGGCGTTGTGGGCAGGGGGAGGGTAGGGTGAAGGGTTGGTTTGTGGTGAGATGTTTGGTGTTGGGTTTGTTGTTGGGGGGGATGTTGGGGTGTGGGGAGGTGGCCGAGAGGAAAGAGGTTAGGGGGGTGACACGAACAGCGAGGCCGACAAGTACGCCGGTTCTGGCTCTTACTGAAGAAAAGATGATAGAAGAATCGATATCAACTTTGCCGCCACCCGTTATTTGGCGAACTGATTTAGCTCGACTTAAGCGCTGGGTGTTGCAAAAAGAGTGTGATTATCCCTGTTTCCAAGCTTTAGTAGCGGATAATGTTCATGAAGATGAAATAATTGACGCCTTGATTTTGCTTCAAGAACAAAAGATTATCACTGATTTTGAGTTTGTGGCGCGTCGTAGCTTGCCTTATTATGCGTTATATTTTGGAACAGAATATCCTGGAGGGAGTATTTATTTTGATCAAAGTACAGGAGTGATTTCTGCTATTCATTTTGGGCAGTATGGTAGTGATATTGCTTTAAAGGATATCTTTGCTATATATGGTGAATCGGCGGGCCTTTCTCGGTATGCGAGTGAACATGGTGATATAGTATATTTTGATATCGTATTTCCTTATGAGAACATTTACGTATCAACTGTTATAACAGATCATACGCATTTATATGAGGCGCGACTTACGCCGCATAAAATAGTTGGCACTATTTCTTTTTATCCTGACGGGGCTAAGGCGATTAGTTTCGGGCCGCATTGGATTGAGTGGAAGGGATATTGCTCTTATGGATATTATCTTAATATTGAAGGGTATCGCGATAGTTGCTGAGCCACACATGAGTTTAAGATGAAGTTTAAACGGCTTATTTTTCTATTAACCAGTTTGGTCTGATGCGCGTTTTTGGCTTAACTGTTTTTGCCAAGCGATAACTTTGTCTAGGGGAACGCCCATCAATTCGCTGACTTGGGCTACTTCGAAGGTGCTTAAGAGGCGCCAGCCAACTTGTTGTAGCGCTTCTTCTTGGCCTTCTTCCCGGCCTTCTTCCCGGCCTTCTTCCCGGCCTTCTTCACGACCTTCTTCTCGACCTTGCTCGAGGCCTTGCTCGAGCCCTTTTTCAAAGCCTTGGGATAATCCTTTTTGTAAGCCTTCTTCTATCCATTGATCGGCAATTGTTTTCATGAGTTTTTCTCCTGACTGTCCTTGTTTCAAAAGGGCTTGTTGTAAATCGGTTTGATTTACTTTCCCTGTTGCTTTAGTTAAATAATACAAAATTGCGCGAATAAAATCCAGTCCTTGGGGGCGTTGTTGGAGTTGGAAGGCGAGGGTGATAAGGTTATCGAGCTCTTGGGGGAGTTGGGGGTTGAAGATAGTGCGGAGGGTGGCGAGGATAATGCGCAAATGGATTTGGCCGCGGATTTTTTCATCGGATTGGTAGGAGAGGTCGGTGAGGTGGTAGTGGAAGGTGGGGAGGTAGGGTTGGAGAGGAGGTGGGATGGTGAAGAGGGAGGCGAAGGTGAGTGTGGGGGGCCACGGCCGAGGGCCGTGATGGATGACGATAGGGAAGATGGGTTGGAGGGGGCTTTGCTCTTTTTCTTGTTGTTCCCAGAAGCGAACCATGTAGCGTAATAGTTGAAGGGGTACTAAGGGGTCGTGGTAGCTTTTGTGCTCGAAGAGAAAGTAAAAGTAGGCGTTTTCGCCGGTGA
>DATHYN010000097.1:0-2467 GCA_035459145.1 Anaerolineae bacterium
ACATCCGCCTCGGCATCTCCCTCTTCCGACTCGCCTCCACTTCCACATGAATCAATATCTGTTCTTCCTCCCCATCTAAACGTCTCACCTCAACGACAATATCCGCAATCCGTTTCAACTTCTCCGGCAAATTGAGCGGCATCTCTTGATCCAAAAAAGTCACTGTCCCCCAATCAATCTCACTCGCCCTACGCGGAAAGAAAAACCCCATTACTTCGGGCAAAAAACGCCGCAAAAACTCTTTAAACAAACTATCATGATCCGTTACCTGTTCTAATGGTGGTGGTTGTGTCATCAACATCCTCCTAAATAATTGCCAATATCTTACTACTCAACGCTCTACAAACGCTTTTGCCGCCATCACCCAAAAAATTCGTCATTTCACCTCTTATCAAGTATCCTTCTCCCCTTATGCGTACATTCTTCATTATCTGGCTCGGCCAAACCGCCTCTTTCCTCGGTTCACGTATCACCGAGTTCGGCTTTACCCTCTGGATTTTTGAACAAACGGGTCAAGCCACTGACTTAGCCCTCATGGGCCTCTCATTTGGGGCCACCACGGTGCTCGTCAACCTCTTTGCCGGTGTCATCGTCGATCGCTTTTCACGCCAACGCCTCATCTGGGGCACAGATCTGTTAGCTGGCCTCATTACAGTCGCTTACTTATTCCTCTTCACCACCAACCAATTACAAATTTGGCACATCTACATCGGGATGGCCTGTCGCGGTGGGCTAAATGTCATTCAAGGACTAGCTTATACCACCTCAATCCCCCTCATGGTGCCACCGCAACAATATGTGCGCACCAGTGCAATGCAAACAATCACCCTCTATAGTGGTAATATCATCGGTCCTGGTTTAGGCGCTTTTCTCTACTATAACCTAGGTATCGTCGGCATTATGTGGCTCGATATCATTACCTTTATTGTGGCTGTTATCACCGTTTTGATGAATGAGATTCCTCAGCCAGAACGGCCGTTATCCCCCCCCAGCCCTGCCGTCCAAACCCTCCAACAAAAATACGCCAACCGTAACACCCCACCACCCCGCTTTTTCTCACTCCACATACTCTGGCTCCAACTCAAACATAGCACGCATCTACTTTTCAATGACATGACCTACGGCTTTAGCTATATCTACCGCTCCCCCAGTTTACGCGCCCTCCTCCTAACTGTCACCTTCGCCAACTTCTTTGATGGTTTCCCTAATGCCCTTCTCGCCCCCATGATTTTAACCCGCACCAATCAAAACGCCTCTATTCTCGCTCTAGCCTCCATCGGCTCCGGCATTGGTGGCATTACTGCCTCCGTTCTCCTCACCATTTATGGCGGCCCTCGCCGCCACCGTACCCGTATCATTTCGACCGCCATTCTAGGCGCCGGTGCCGCCAAAACAATCGTCGCCCTCAGCCGCTCGGCCACCGGCTGGGCCACCTTCTCCGGCTTCGCTTCCGCCACCTTCCCCGTTCGTGGTAGTACCGATAAATCCATTTGGCTCGAACAGGTTCCGATAACTGTTCAAGGCCGCGTTCTCGCCGTCCGCGAAATTATGCACCAATTCGCCTTCTACGCCGGCTTTGGCTTAGCCGCCCCTCTCGCCGATTACATCTTTGAACCCGCCTTGGCCACCAACGGTTGGCTTACCCCCTACCTAAACTGGCTCATACCAGCCGGCCCCGGCGCTGGCTTCACCTTCGTCTTATTCTGCGCCGTCTTAGGTATGGCCCTCGTCGGTCTCGTCACGCTTTTCTCCCCCACCCTCCATCAACTTGATATCCAACTTGACACCATCCCTACCACCAACCCAACCTAACGCTCATACCGCACATCACCCACCACCCATGTATCACCAACCACATTACCCTCTTCTCCCAATACGGGCAATCGCTCCAACGTGGCCAATAAATAAAAGCCCACTTGCACACGGTAACGACCCTCGGCCAAATCTATCGGCAACGTCACCACATGTGTATCATTCACCTTCTCGCCCACACCCCACTCGGCCGTCCCATACGTCCCCTGCACCGGCCACGCATCCCCCCCCACCACCAATCGTCCACCCTCATCCAAAACCTGCACAAACACCGTATAATTCTTATCCATCGCCGCCAACGCCTGCCACGTCAATGTCACTTCTAACTGCCCCCCAGCCACCAAATCAGCCTCATCCCAACTAGCGCTCAACAACGCAATTTTATCATCAAAATTAACCGCTCCCGTCGGCACAGCCACGCCCGCTACCTCCACTAGTCCCAATTGGCACCACGCCCTCGGCCACGCCAACCAACCACAATAAGCCGTCTCCCCCACCATGCCCACCTGTAACGGCGCCGTCTCCTCCCCAACGGTCAACACCCCACCCCCAAACGCTTTTCCCCCCTCCACACTTACTTCACGCATCAACTCTTCATCCCCCAACCGCCATACCAGTCTCCCCCCACCATCTCCTTCTATCCCCCACCTAACCC
>DATHYN010000098.1:0-16064 GCA_035459145.1 Anaerolineae bacterium
CACCCATCCACGCCTAACCAACCTCTCGCGGGATGCCGCGTCCCCCATCATCTCCCCACCACCCTAACCTCACTTCGGCCTCCTCCCCCACCCCACCTAACCCCAAGCCCGGTTCACCGGGCGCCAATACTAGCATGGTGCATTCATGCCCATGCGGAACGCGGACGAACACCACCACTCCTTACGTTCCCCCCACCACCATCTAGCATAATCCACCCAAATCATTTACAATTACCCCATGAGTAATAACCCCAATTCAAAAACCCGCGACCGAATTATGGACGCCGCCCTCAATATTTTCGCTCGCAAAGGCTTCCACGATACCCGCATCGATGAAATCGCCTCCGAAGCCGATACCTCCAAAGGCTCCCTCTACTTCCACTTCGCCAATAAAGAACGTCTTTTCCTCGCCCTCGTCGACCAATTCGCCGACCTCCTCGAACGACGCGTCATCACCGCCATCGAACAAGAAGAGCCAGGCATGGCCCGCGTCCAAGTCGCGCTCACCACCTGTCTCGACACCTTCGGCCAATACCGCCGCCCCGCCAAAATCCTCCTCGTCCAAGCCGTTGGCCTCGGCAGTAGCTTCGAAAAAAAACGACTACAAGTAAACGGCCGTTTCGCCCAACTCATCGCCACCAACCTCCAAGAAGCCGTCAACATCGGCCACATCAACCCCATCGACGTCGAAGTCGTCGCCCACGCTTGGATGGGCGCCATCTACGAAGTCATTATTCGCTGGGTCTACACCGGCGAACCTGAACCAGCTCGCATTATCGACGCCCTCCTCCCCCTCCTCCTCAAAAGCGTCGACTACCAACCAACGGAGAATAGCAACCCATGATGCCCCCTACCAATCAACGCCCCCACGGCCGCCTCGTCAGCTATACTCTTCCCGCCCCCGAACTCCACCCCCTCACCGTCCTCGCCCAAGCCTACGGCCAAGAGCGCTTCTTCTGGCACGACCCCCACACCCAACTCATCAAAGTCGGCTTCGGCATCGCCACCGAACTCTTCGCTTGGGGCGAACACCGCTACCACCAAATCAGAAAACAAGCCAAAAATCTCTTTACAGACGCCATCACCCTCACCGATGAACCGCATGACACCATCTCCCTCACCCATTTCGGCCCCCAACTCTTTGGCGGCTTCGCCTTTCGTGACGATTTCGTCCCCGATAACACCTGGTCCATCTTCCACCCCGCTCACTTCGTCCTCCCCCACTACCAATTAACCCAGTTCGGCGACGAAAGTTGGCTCACCATCAACGCCTTCCTCCCCCCCGATGAAACAGTAGACGACCTTCATGTCCAGCTCAGAGCCGCTTTGCGCGCCCGTTATCGCTACCTCCGCCAATCACGCTTCCCCCAACTCCCCGAACGCGTCACCCCCATGCGCGTCCAATACCCCCTCCCCTACGCCGATTGGGCCGCTAATATCAATCTCGCCATCGACCAAATCAAAGCCAAAAAACTAACCAAAGTCGTTCTCTCCCGCGTCTGCGAACTACGCTACCTCCAACCCGTCGCCGTCGACCAAGCCCTCGCCTACCTCGCCATCGAATACGCCGACTGCTACCGCTTCCTCTTCGAACCCCAACCCTACCACGCTTTCTATGGTGCCACCCCCGAACTCCTCGTCCGTGTCGATCAAGAAGCCGTCACCACCATGGGCCTCGCTGGCTCCATCCGCCGCGGCCAAACCCCCGATGAAGACACCGAATTAGCCAAACAACTTTTCAGTAGCCGCAAAGACCGTTACGAACATGACCTCGTCGTCCAATCCATCCGCAAACGGCTCGCCCCCCTCACCACACAACTCACCATCCCCAACATCCCCAAAATCTACAAACTCAGCAATATCCAACACCTCTTCACCCCCATCCACGGCCGCCTCACCCACCCCACCGGAGTCCTCCCCCTCGTCGAAACCCTCCACCCAACCCCTGCCCTCGGCGGCACCCCCCGCCGCCCCGCCATGCGCTTCATCCAACAAACCGAACCCGTCCCCCGTGGCTGGTACGCCGCCCCCATCGGCTGGCTCGATGTCAACCTCGACGGCGCCTTCGCCGTCGCCATTCGCTCCGCCGTCAGCCAAGACAAACGGGTCTGGCTCTACGCCGGCTGCGGCATCGTCGAAGATTCTGACCCCGAACTCGAATGGGAAGAAACTACCCTTAAATTCCGCCCCATGCTCGCCGCCCTCGGCCTCGACGATAACTTTTTAGCCGAGGATCACCATGCCTAATCGCCATATCTGGTGGGCCGAGCAATTTATCGCCAGCTTAGTCCAAGCTGGTGTCGAAGCCGTCTGCATCGCCCCCGGCTCACGCTCCACCCCCCTCACCCTCGCCTGCGCCAACCACCCAAACCTCCGCACCTACCTCCACCTCGATGAACGCAGCGCCGCCTTCTTCGCCCTCGGCCTCGCCTGGGCCAGCCACAATCCCGTCGCCCTCCTCTGCACCTCCGGCACCGCCGCCGCCAACTTCCACCCCGCCATCATCGAAGCCCGCCAAACCCGCCTCCCCCTCATCATCCTCACCACCGACCGCCCCCCCGAACTCCGCCACAGCGGCGCCAACCAAACCATCGACCAAATCAAAATGTTTGGCGACCACGTCCTCTGGGCCGTCGATGTCGCCCTCCCCGAAGCCGACCCCCCTCCCGTCGCTTGGCGCAACTTACATACCCTCGCCGGCCGCGCCGTCGCCCTCGCCCGTGGCTACACCACCGCCAACGCTGGCCCCGTCCACCTCAACTTCCCCTTCCGCAAACCACTCGAACCCACCCCCGTCCCCACCGATACCCCCCCACCAACCACCATACGTCCCCTACAAATCCCCCCCAGCCGTCGCCTCCCCCGCAACCGCGACCTCGACTATCTCGCCACCCTCATCGACCAACACGAGCAAGGTCTCATCATCTGTGGCCACCGTTCCCCACTTGGCGATTTTCCCACCGCCGTTAGCGACCTCGCCCGCCGCACCAGCTATCCCATCCTCGCCGACCCCCTCTCCGGCTTACGCTTCGGCCCCCACATCCACAGCACCCCCATCATCGCCAGCTACGAAACCATCCTCACTCCGCCTCACCACTGCCCTCCCCCCAGCCTCGTCATCCGCTTCGGCGATCTCCCCACCTCCAAATGGCTCAATCAATACCTCGCCCAAAATCCCCCCGAACACCTCTTTCATCTCTCCGCCGATGGGACTTGGGCCGATGATACCCATCTCGTCACCGATTTTTGGCACGTCAACCCCACTTTTACTTGCCAACGTCTCCTCCCCCGCCTCACCTCACGCCATCAATCCACTTGGCGCCAGCAACTGATCCTCCAAGAAAACAGCTTTTGGCACGCCCTCGCGACCGCCCCACCCACCTCCCTTTTTGATGCCCAACTCATTCCTGCCATCTTTGAGGCCGTCCCCCCCCACACCCAACTTTTTATCGGTAACAGCCTACCTATTCGCCACGTCGACCAATTCGCCCCCCCCAACGACAAACCCCTTACCGTTTATGCCAATCGCGGTGCCAGTGGTATCGATGGCCTCGTCTCCACCGCCCTCGGCATCGGCGCCGCCCACCAACACACCCAACCCAACCCCGCCCCCCTCGTCCTTCTCATCGGCGATATCTCCTTCTACCACGACCTCAACGGCCTCCTCGCCCTCAAACAACACCACCTCAACATCACCATCGTCCTCATCCACAACGACGGCGGCGGCATCTTCAACCGCCTCCCCATCGCCCAACACGATCCCCCCTTCACCGAACTCTTCCTCACCCCCCACGGCCTCGACTTCGCCCCCATCGCCACCATGTATGGCCTCGACTACACTGTCACCACCGACCTGCAAAATTTCAACGACAGCTTCGCCCAAGCCCTCACTAACCCCCAACCCAACCTCATCGTCATCCCCACCAACAGCCAAACCGACCACCACCAACGTCTCGAACTGATAAAATACCTCAAGCAAACCATACATCCAGCTAAATAAACGATGCTACCTTTTGACCTCGCCAACGCCGGCGGCCATTGGCTCACCGCCCGCGCCCAAGCCACCCCGCACGCTCCCGCCCTCATCATCGGTACCCAAACCTGGACCTACGCCCAACTCGAACAACGCGTCACCCACTGGTACCAATACCTCCTCGGCCTCCGCCTCACCCCCGGCCACAAACTCGCCATCCTCATGTACAACAACCTTAACTACGTCTGCCTCCTCCACGCCGCCGCCCGCGCCCACCTCACCCTCATCCCCCTCAACACCCGCCTCACCCCCCCCGAAATCAACTGGCAACTAAACCACCTCAACACCCCCCACGCCCCCATCAAAGCCCTCCTCCACACACCCACGTTCGATTCCACCATCAACGCCCTCACCACCACCATACCCACCATCTCCATCTCTCCCACCACCCTCCCTTCAATCACGTCTCCCCCTGACTACCCCTCACCACCACCACCAACCAATCAAATCAGCCACCTCCTCTTCACCTCCGGCACCACCGGCCACCCCAAAGCGGTTCAACTCTCTTTCCACAACCATTTTTACAGCGCCATCGCCTCCGCCTTCCGCCTCGGCCTCCAACCCCACGACCGCTGGCTCAGTTGCCTCCCCCTCTACCACGTTGGCGGCCTCGCCGTCATCTTCCGCTCCTGCCTCTACGGCACCGCCGTCACCCTCCACCAAAAATTTGACCTCGACGCCATCAACCACGACCTCGACACCCAACCCATCACCCTCATCTCCCTCGTCCCCACCATGCTCTACCGCCTCCTCAACAGTCGCCAAACCTGGCCCGATTCCCTCCGCCTCGTCCTCCTCGGCGGCGCCGCCGCCACCCCTGACCTCGTCCACCGCGCCCACGCCCACAACATCCCCATCGCCACCACCTACGGCCTCACCGAAGCCAGCTCCCAAGTCGCCACCATGCGTCCCGATGATGTTTTACGCAAACCAGGCAGTGTCGGCCGCCCCCTCCTCTTCACCACCGTCACCATCCTCGACGATGACGGTCAACCCTGCCCCCCCAATCAATACGGCGAACTCACCGTCTCCGGCCCGGCCATCATGTCTGGCTACTATCAAAACGAAACCGCCACCCACAAAACATTACGCGATGGCCGTCTCCACACCGGCGACATCGGCTATCTCGATGAGGATGGTGATCTCTGGCTCGTCCAACGACGTAGCGATATTATCATTACTGGTGGCGAGAATGTTTATCCGGCCGAGGTCGAGCGCCTCTTCCTCGACCACCCCGCCGTCGCCGCCATCTGCGTCGTCGGTCTCCCCCACCCCGAATGGGGCCAACAAGTCGCCGCCCTCATCGTCCCCACCCCCGATGCCCCTCCTCCCGCACAACTCACCCCGCTCCTCCTAACCCACGCCCGCCACCACCTCGCCAGCTACAAACTCCCCCGCACCATCACCTACACCGACCACCTACCCCAAACAGCCAATGGCAAAATTCATCGCCCCACAGTCGTCACCCACCTACAACAATCCCCATAACTGTCTATCTGTCACACACTTCATCAATCCTTTTTTGCAGCTGCCTCACCAAAGACAAATTATCTGCGCCAACACCAGTAAACATCACCCGTGTCCCCACCACACGCGGCTGCCCCCTATATTGGGCTAACGTACGTGGAAACAGTTCAATCACCACCTTTTCATCACTCACCTCAAACTGACTTCCTCTTCTAAAAAATTTCCGCACTGATTTCGTAACTGACAACCCATTTTGGGCTAAAATTTGCCCAATTACACCCTCCATATGGTCATACTCAATTAAAAAATCTTTATACAACACATCAAGATAAGCATAATAAACCAGCTGCCCCCATAAAATAGCGAATAAATTCATTCCCACAAACACAAAACAACAACTCATCAAGAAGTAGTCAGGTGCCATCATTATCAACATGATGACAACAACTGCCGATAACGGATTAATCAAAGCCACTGTTTGAATAAATGTCACAAATCGTTTATCTTTCGCATTCTGCCAAGCTTTAACTAAAAACACACCAGAATAACTCATAACCCTTTACAAATCCCTTAAAGTAAACGGTCACCTAAATAACCCAAAAAATCCCCGTCACAACTCACCTTATTCACAAATAACCTGAACAACCCTAACCTTACCTCTAAATCAACAAAAAAATCCCCAAAATCCCCAAAATCCGCGTCAAAAACCACCAAATCTTACCCCTACACATAATGACAATAGCAAATTCCCGATTAGTTTGATTACACTAAAACGCTGTCATACCTGCGCAGATGCTGTCCGTTTTTATTATGTCAACAATCATTTACAGCCCGATCAGGGCTGTCATCCCCGCTTTCGCGAGGATCCACTCCTAAAATCACCTTTATTTCGGCTTCGTTCTCCGCAAATCAAATCCTCATTCACAAAATCAATTCTAAACCATCTCCAAAATTGAACATTTACCCGTTTAGATGTATAATCAAACCTAAGATTTAATTATTTCTCCCGCCATATTAAAAGTCAAGTACGTTTCTAATTAAAATCTACCCCAATCACTCACAGGGGCGGTTTATTATTGCCTACAAATCTTTCATGGCTGTAACCATCCCCTTTAAATCTCCACCCCACTTTGATTAGAATTTACTTGATTTTCCTACTTATGGCCCACTAAAAATAGGAACAAACTAAGAATGAGCAACCCATTAAGCAATGTTAAACCAGGTGTCATCACCGGCGATCTTGTCCAAGAAGTCTTCGCCTACGCCAAAGCCAATCAATTCGCTTTGCCTGCAGCTAACTGCATCGGCACCAACTCCGTTAACTCCGTTTTGGAAGCAGCCCGTGAAGCAAATTCACCCGTTATCATCCAATTCTCTAACGGTGGCGCCACTTTCTTTGCCGGCAAAGGCATGGGCAACGACAACCAACGCGCCGCCATCGCCGGCGCCGTCGCCGGCGCCCAATACGTCCACCAAGTCGCCGCACTCTACGGCGTTTACGTCATCCTCCACACCGACCACGCCGCCAAAAATTTACTCCCTTGGGTCGACGGCATGCTCGATGCCGGCGAAGCGTTCTACAAAGCCCATGGCAAACCCCTCTACAGCTCCCACATGCTCGACCTCTCCGAAGAACCGGTTGAAGAAAATATCGCCATCTGCAAACAATACCTCGAACGAATGAGCAAAATGGGCATGACCCTCGAAATCGAACTCGGCGTCACCGGTGGTGAAGAAGATGGTGTCGATAACACCGATGTCGACAACGCCCTCCTCTATACCCAACCCGAAGAAGTCGCCTACGCCTACGAAGAATTGATGCAAGTTAGCAACAAGTTCACCGTCGCCGCCGCCTTCGGCAACGTCCACGGCGTCTACAAACCAGGCAACGTCCAACTCAGCCCCATCATCCTCCACAACTCCCAAAAACATATCCAAGAAAAATTCAACACCGCTGAAAAACCAGTCGATTTCGTCTTCCACGGCGGCTCCGGCTCCACCCTCGAAGAAATCCGCGAAGCCCTCTCCTACGGTGCCATCAAAATGAACATCGACACCGACCTCCAATGGGCTTTCTGGGACGGCGTTCGTACCTACGAAGCTGACAAACATGACTACCTCCAATCCCAAATCGGCAACCCCGATGGCGATGATAAACCCAACAAAAAATTCTACGACCCCCGCGTCTGGTTACGCAAAGGTGAAGAATCCTTCCGCGCTCGCTTAGTCAAAGCGTTCGAAGATTTGAACAACATCAACACCTTAGGCTAAAACCACCAAACGGATAAGGCGTTAATTAGCCAACGCCTTATCCGTTTTTAATCTACTCCCCCTTCAATTGCAACCCCTCATCTAACTTCTGTCTCAATTTGTCTGCCAACAATCGATTCTCTTCAGTAATCCCCACCAACTCTAACCGCGTTCCCACAATCCTTTGCCGATACCGCAACGTCTGCTGACAAACACGCACCGCCAACGTCTCCCCCTCCAACAAAAAAACGATCCGTCCATACATTTTTCGCTTCTTAAACGGAATACCTTTGCTCGTTAGCACATAATCAACCACCTTCAGCACCCGCGACATCTCAATATACATATCCCGATGCACATTGTCCTTATTCCTCCCACTAACCAGTAACGCCCCCACCCCAGTAACGATTGTCACGACCACAACCCCCATAAGACGCATCTCCCAACTAAGATTAAAATCCCCCAAAAAAAGTGCCACTATAACCAATAATCCGGCTAACCCTACCTCAAAACGTCTATCCTTATTCGAGCGCCAATAACCACTGAAGTTCATAACCATACCCTCAATCCTACCTAACACCTTAGTTCGACAATTCAACTCCTCCTCCCAACGTCATTTCGAGCGTAGTTCAATCCGCCCCACCCTCGACAAACCTCACCAGGTTACCTAATTTATATTCTGGTCACTATACGCTAAAAATCCCCCCAAAGTTTTAAATAATAGCTCCCCCACCCAACAATACGCTCTAATCAGTCGGCAACGCCTGCCACCGCCACCCATCCCCCTCACGCTTCAACTGCCCAAACACAGCATCAGCAAAATGCCCATCCCCCACGATAATATTTGGCTGGGCCACTGTCTCATACATCTTCTCCCGCGTCTCCCGCGCCGTCTCCGGATCCACATCAAACGCCACAAACCAATCCGCTTCATAGAATTGCACTTCTGAATGCAGTAAATCAGCAATCAGATAAACTTGCTTATCACCCGCATCTAAACGTAATGAAATGTGACCAGGCGTATGACCAGGCGTTGCCAACACCGTAATGCCTGGTGCTAACTCATCCCCAGCCTCGATAAACTCAATCTTTTCTTTTAAGGGCTCTTGCACCGTCTCCGGATTCGGGCCTAAACCAGATTCATCATCAAGCCAAAATTCCCAATCCACTTTGGTGCATAAATGACGCGCATTCGGGAAGGTAAATTCACGCTGGCCATCAACCTCAACCGTGGTCCAGCCCACATGGTCGAGATGGAGGTGGGTGTAGACAACGGCCGTTACCTCCCCCCTCTCCACCCCCGTCTTTTCCCAACTCTCCAAATATTTCCCCCCAATAAACGGCCCAAACCCCGGAAAATCAACCGTCTGCGGTCCAACACCTAAATCCATCACTATCTTATGCTCACCCGTCTCAATCAAAAAACCCCCAATCGTCACCACCAAACGCCCCTCCTCATCCAAAAAATCCTCATACTTCGCCCACCCCGCCTCCGATGACGCCGGATAAGTGGCCGTCGGCACCACCAACCCACCCCCATCAGGCAAAAACGTGATCTTAAAATCACCCACTTCTAATGTTTGTACTTCAGCAAATTTAGCCATAATTTTCACTTTACTCCTTAATGATTATTAGACTATAAACTAAATAATCTCACAATTTGTCATTCCGGCGAAGGCCGGAATCCAAGAACGGCATTACAATAACCAGACGGGTTTCTACCGCTAAAACCACCATCAATTTTAAGTAGAAATCACAAATACGCAATTTTCACCCCCCTCCGCTCATAAATACCCCAATATTCGCCTCGGCCCCCCTACCTGTGATACCATAAACAATAAACTCTGACAGATCAAAACCTTAACAGGAGCATTACATGTCACAAACGGCCGAACACAAACGCCTTCTCGACTACCACCACCGCCGCAGTAACTGGAAACATTGGGGCCCCTACCTCAGCGAACGCGCTTGGGGCACCGTCCGTGAAGATTACAGCCCCCACGGTGACGCTTGGCACTACTTCCCCCACGACCACGCCCGCTCCCGTGCCTATCGCTGGAACGAAGACGGCCTCGCCGGTATCTGCGACCGTAACCAACACCTCTGCCTCGGCCTCGCCCTCTGGAACACCCACGACCCCATCCTCAAAGAACGCCTCTTCGGCCTCACCGGCCCCCAAGGCAACCACGGCGAAGACGTCAAAGAATATTACTACTACCTTGATAGCACCCCAACCCACAGCTACATGCAAATGCTCTACAAATACCCCCACACCGCTTACCCCTATAACGACCTTATCACCACCAACGCCCAACGCGGCTACCACGACCCCGAATACGAACTTCTGCATACCGGCATCTTCAACGAGAACCGTTACTTCGACATCTTCATCACCTATGCCAAAGGGGATGAAAACGATATCTGTCTCCAAATCAAAGCGATCAACCGCGGCCCCGATTCCGCCCCCCTCCACCTCCTCCCCACCCTCTGGTTCCGCAACACCTGGAGCTGGGGCTACCCCGATGGCCCCATGGTCGACACCCCCACCCCCCCCCAACTCACCCGTCTTAACGACCACACCATCCAAGCCGAACATCCCACCCTCGGCACCTACTACCTCTACGCCGACACCCCCCACCAACTCCTCTTTACCAACAACGAAACCAACAACCAACGCCTCTTCAACACCCCTAACCAAACCCCTTACGTCAAAGACGCCTTCCATAATTATCTCATCCACAACCAAACCGATGCTGTCAACCCCGACCAAGTCGGCACCAAAGCCGCCATCCACTACCACACCGAAATAGCCAGCGGCGGCACCGCCATCTTCCGCCTCCGTCTCACCAACCACCAACTCCCCCAACCGTTCACCAACTTCACCACTGTCTTCAGCCGGCGTCGCCAAGAAGCGGATGATTTCTACGCCACCGTCCAACACCCCGACCTCACCGCCGAAGAAAAAAGCATCCAACGTCAAGCATTCGCCGGTATGCTGTGGTCCAAACAACTCTACTACTATGACATTGAACAATGGCTCCAAGGCGACCCCAGTACCCCACCACCACCCGCTAGCCGCCGCCACGGCCGCAACCACCAATGGCAACACCTCGTCAACTTCGACATCATCTCCATGCCCGATAAATGGGAATACCCCTGGTATGCCACTTGGGACCTCGCCTTTCACTGTCTCCCCCTCGTTCTCGTTGACTCCGATTTTGCCAAACGCCAGCTCGAACTCATCACCCGCGAATGGTACATGCACCCCAACGGCCAATTACCCGCCTACGAATGGGCCTTCAACGATGTCAACCCGCCCGTCCACGCTTGGGCCACTTGGCGCGTATACAAGATTGATGCCAAACAAAACGGCCGTTCCGACCGCCCCTTCCTCGAAGCCATCTTCCACAAATTAATGCTCAACTTCACCTGGTGGGTCAACCGCAAAGACGAAAACGGTCGCAACATCTTCCAAGGCGGCTTCCTCGGCCTCGATAACATCAGCGTCTTCGACCGCAGTGCCGAGCTCCCCACCGGTGGCCACATCGATCAGGCCGATGGCACCGCTTGGATGGGCGCCTACTGCCTCCAACTAATGGAAATCGCCCTCGAACTAGCCGAAGAAAATCCCGTTTACCAAGACACCGCCACCAAACTGTTCGAACATTTCCTCCGCATCGCCTCCGCCATGACCGATATCGGCGACAACCACCATAACCTTTGGGACGAACAAGATGGCTTCTTCTACGACGCCCTCCATCTTCCCAATGGCCAAGCGATTCCCATCCGTGTCCGCTCTATTGTTGGCCTCCTCCCCCTCTTCGCCGTCATGACCATCGAAGACGACCGCTTCCAAACATTGCCCACCTTCCGCCGCCGTGTCCAATGGTTTCTTGACAACCGCCCCCACCTCAGTGGCAATATGGCCAGCATCCATGAACCAGGCCAAGGCGGACGCCATCTCGCCGCCTTCCTGACGCGTGACCGGCTCAAACAAGTCCTGACCACCATGCTCGATGAAGATGAATTCCTCTCCCCTTATGGCATCCGCTCCTTATCCAAATATCATCAAGACAACCCTTACGAATTACGCTTAGGAGATACGGTGCATCAGGTGCCTTATTGGCCGGCCGAGTCCCGTAGCGGACTCTTCGGTGGCAACTCCAACTGGCGCGGCCCCATCTGGTTCCCGATTAACTATCTCATCATCGAATCATTACAAAAATTCCACCACTATTACGGCGATAGCTTCACCATCGAATACCCCACCGGCTCCGGCCACCACCTCACCCTCGACAAAGTCGCCACCGCCCTCTCCAAACGATTACAACGCATCTTTTTAGCCGACGAAAACGGCCGTCGTCCCCTCTACGGCGGCACCCACATCCAACAAACCGACCCCCATTGGCGCGACCTCATCCTCTTCCACGAATACTTCCACGGCGACAACGGCGCCGGCCTCGGCGCCAGCCACCAAACCGGCTGGACCGGCCTCATCGCCAAACTCCTCCAACAATCCGGCAGCCACATCTCCTAGGTAATAACTCGGAGGTAGTTCGATTTGTTAAATCGAACTACCTCCAAACCCAAATCAAACTCCCCTCTCCTTCTTACGGCCCCGCCACCGTCACTCGGCACAAAACCGTATTGTCCGTCTCCAAATCCGGCCCCCAAATCAACTCGGCCGCCCCATCCCAATCAATCTCATCATACCCATCCTTCGGGCTCACCGAACTAAAACTATGCACCACCGCCGATGACCAGCCACTATCATCAAAACCAGCCGTCATCCACCCCGCCGGCTCCACCTCGGCCCGAAACGTACACGCCCCCTCACCCGCCACCGGTGCCGATTCCCCCTCACATGACTTATCCAATGGCGCCTCATGAATCACCAAACAACGCCAACTCCCATCAGAAACCGCCACAATCTCCCCCCTGCCCACATCCGTCAACTGCATAATAAAACCCCCATCCCCCATCTGCTGATTCCGCGCCCCAATATACTCCAACCCCGTATCATTCTCCTTAAAATCCTTCAAAACAAAATTCAACTGCAACGGATAATCCGCCTTGAATGTCACTACCTCCGCATTAAACGACCGCTCCGTCGTAATCGGCACCGAATCCTCGGCCAACAACGTCTCTCCCAAATAAACCGCAAACCAATTATCCGCCCACCCCTCTAACTTAAACGTTTGCTCCCCACTCGTCGCCGCCGCCTGTTCATTAAGCGCCCCGCCGCCATTACTCCCGAACGGTGGCGGCGGCGGCGGCGCACCACCCCCACCACTAGCACCACGGCCATTGCCATCATTAATCGGCCCCTCCCCACCACAAGCCACCAACACCCCCAACAACAAACAAAAACCAATCATCTTAAAAAACTTCATCTTCCACTTCCTTAAACCATCACCAATCAGTCATGCCTACAATAATATCTCTATCCCCCCATCGATAGTGCAACACCTCTACTGTAAATTAGCATAAGCCGCTCTGGGGCTTGAGTGAATTTACAGTAACAACAAGGCGTTGCCCCCCATCCAAACAAAAAAGCCACCTTAAATAAGATGGCTTCTGTTTGACAGATTGTCAAAATATAATTGCATCAACATCATTGATGCAATGCGCTTTTAGCCAGTACCTGGCCAAAGCCCTTTACCAGCTTTGATGTTTGTTTTTGTTTTCATCGTTAAATTCAACCTTTATCAAATAAAAAATAATAAACTAAATTGGTTTATTGGTAAACCAGTCTAATTCATTATAATAAATGTCATAAACAATTGCAAATCTGCTAAAAGTTGTTTAAACTAAAACCGAAAATAAATAAACTCCCGATTCACAAAAACCCCCAACCACATCAAACCTAACATCAACATCAAATAATACCCCCAACGCACAAAATCAGACGCAAACCAACCACTCCTTTGCCTTAAATCCGACTCTACATACGCTTCATGGCCCAACAAAAAAGCGATCAAACCCAAACTTAAGCTTAACTGCACCGGCGTGGTTCGCGAAAAAACACCCACATTATCAAAATTAACAAACAAGTGACGCACAATAATCATCGCATCATCAAAACTGTTCGCCCTAAAAAATAACCACGCTATCGTCACTAAACTAAACGTTACTCCCATCCTTAACCATTTTACCAACCAAGCTGGCATACCCACGCCATTTATCTGCCATCGTTGACAAAAATCTTTGCCTATCAGCTCCCCCAAGATATAAACCGTATGTAATCCCCCCCAAACAAAAAATGTCCACCGTGCCCCATGCCATAAACCACTCACCAAAAACACAATCGCAACATTGACATACCACCGCCACTTAACCACCCGACTCCCCCCCAGCGGAATATATAAATAATCCCGAAACCACGTCGATAAAGAAATATGCCACCGCCGCCAAAACTCAGTAATCGATTGTGATGCATACGGCCGCTCAAAATTCTCCATCAAATCATACCCCAACACTTTAGCCGCCCCAATCGCAATATCTGAATAACCAGAAAAATCACAATAAATCTGAAAAGAAAACAAAAATGTCGCCAATAAGATCGGCCCACTATCAAAATTCTGCGGATAATTATAAATCGCATTCACATACAAACTAAGCCGATCTGCCACCACCAGCTTCTTGAAAAACCCCCAACCCATTTTCAATAAACCTGCCCGCACCCGTTCATAATCAAATCCTACCCAAGACCGCAACTGCGGCAACAAAGTCCCCGCCCGCTCAATTGGTCCCGCCACCAACTGCGGCCAAAAAGCCACATACAAAGCAAAAATACCCAAATGCTTTTCCGCCACCAACTTCCCCCGATACACATCAATCGTGTAACTCAATGTCTGAAACGTGTAAAATGAGATACCAACTGGCAAAAAAACATCAATATCTGCTATCGGATAACGCCAATCAAAATAAATAAACAATTGACGCAACGAATCATTAAAAAAGTTGAAATATTTAAACATAAATAACAACCCCAGATTCGCCACCAGACTAATCGCTAATAAATATTTACGCCGTCGGTCATCAATCCCATACCCCATCATCAACCGACTTACCGTATAATCAACAGCCGTTGATACCACGATCAAAACAATATATGCTGGCCGCCACGCCATATAAAAATAATAACTAGCTCCCAATAAAACAACCCAATAAAGGGAACGCGGCAACAGCCAAAACAAACCTAAAACCACTGGAAAAAATAACAAGAAATGGAGAGAATTAAAAAGCATAAAGCCGATATTACCACACAGCCACAAATTCCAGTACTGCAAACCGATCTTCCCCGAAGATGAGTATCAACACACTCTTTTCATAAACCTTCCGCGAAGATTTCAATCTACTAAGTTTTATTAAAAATATGTTTACAACTGACTAAAGTAAGTTATCATTAACCCACTATGCCATCAAAAATCAACTGGTTAGCAAAATTACGCTACCTAATTATCTTCATTCTCATCATTATCCTCATCAACCAAATCTTACTACAGTTCCTCCCCCCTATTTGGGATAACAAACCGATTCAACAAAAATATGCCCATTTCCAACAAGGAAACTACAACACCCTTTTCATCGGTTCTAGTCGCACTTTCCGCCAAATCTCCCCTGCCATCATCAATACCCACACCAATATCTCCTTCCCCATCAACGCCTACAATTTAGGTTCCGATGGCTACCTACTCCCCGAAAGCTCAGCGCTGTGGGCCACCTTATTAGAGACAAAACCTACCAACCTATGCTATCTGTTCTATGAACTATCCTTCGATAGCAGTTACATCCCCACCAACATATACTGGTCACATTGGTCATCCATCCAAGCCCTCCAACACAATCTACGTCTCAATGAACCCAATCATATTCAACGCTGGCAAAAATCAAACCAATATACCCTTTTATGGCTCGAAAAACAGTTCAATATCGGGCAAATAGAACCATTATTAATGCATTATGTCTATAATCCCCCCGTTGAATTAGAAACCAATGAACATGGTTACACCCCCCTCAATACCGAGCGTATGCGCATCGCTCAAGGTCGCCAAGATTTTTTAGATAATCCCCAAACCCTTGCGGAACAAACAGCGCACATTTTAGCAGAATGGCAACAAAGTACTACCCAACCCATCACCCAACATCCTGATTATGTCTTCAACGACATGATCCAATCTATGCTCACCTCGGCCCACCAACACAACATCCATCTCATCTTCATCCTCCCCCCACGCTACTACACCCCCATCATCAACACCATCCCCGCCACCAACAAAATAAACCTCTCCCATCCCGAAGAATACCCCCA
>DATHYN010000099.1:0-19414 GCA_035459145.1 Anaerolineae bacterium
CCCCTCGGCCTCCCGCCTTCAACCTCACCCCCACACCCCCCACACCCCCACCGCCACCAACCCACCCACCACCGACGCGGCCAAATTCACCATATCATTATTCAACCACACCCACCCCCGCACCTGCCGCGTCGCCGTCCCACACCCATGCACCACCTTCTCCGTCTCTTTCCCACACGCCTCACAATAATAATTCGCCTGCACCGTCGCCCCCAACAAACTATCAAACAACGACCCCGCTAACCCACCCACCGCCCCCATCACCACCCCCGCCACCAAACCATACGGCCCCAACCACCCCCCAAACAAACCAATCACCGCCCCTCCCACCAACGACACCACCGTCCCCAACACCGATATCCCCCCCGATGTCCCCACCTCCACCTGCTTCCCCGTCGTAATCAACCGCGGCCGCCGCCGGCTCAACGTCCCCAACTCCGTCGCCCACGTATCCGCATTCACCGTCCCCATTACCCCGATAAAAAACGCATACCACCACCCCTCTGGCCACACCACCGCCAATAACGCCGCCGCCGACCCCACACCCCCGTTCGCCAACGCCTGCCCCAAATCCCGCTCGTGCCCCTTATCAAACTTCTCCGCTACCGCCGCCTTCTCCTCCTCCTTGAAATGGGACAATAAACTCGATGTCACAAAAAACACCCCCAACAACGACCCCCACGCCCAGCCCCCAAATCCAAACGTCATCGTCCCCACAATCAACGCCCCCACCCCACCCGACGGTGACAACGACCCTCGCCGCAACGCCACCATCGTGATCAAACTGCTCAATAAAAACCCATTCAACACCTGCGTCATCATCATTTACACCTCAATTACAAAAACCAAATCGCCCCCCACGCCAACAACTGTACCACCAACGTCATACTCCACATAATAAACGCCAACGATTTTTGCTCCTCCCGCTGATACAACCCAAAACCAATCAACCAATTCGCCACCCAACAAACAAACGCCCCCGTCGCCAACCCAAACAACACCCGCCCCTCGGCCACCACCCCATACCTCACCGCCGCATTCACATACAACAACAAATTACTCACCCCACCCAACCCAAATATAACCACCGCCCCCAACCCAAACCCCCAATCCAACGTCGTCACCTCACTCTCCGGCAATGCCACCCCCACCTCACTCAACACCGTCCCCTGCAACGCCATCAAACTCATCCGAAACAAATCCCGATCCACCGGCGAAATCGCGTAAACCCGTTCCGGCGTCACCAACCATAACTGCTCCGCCCGCGGCACCGTCGCCAAGAACACAATCGACTGCTCCTGCCCCGTCGCCTCCCACCGTAACCACCCCTCACCCACATAATACCCCGGCCACCGCACCCCTCGGAAATCGCTCACCTCCGCCCCATGATCACCAATCTGCCAACCCGCAATCCCATCCACCGGCACATGCCAATGCGCCCCTCCCCACCGTAACCGCAATAACCCTTGCCGCACCTCATACCGACTATTAAATAACGCCCAAATCCAATGCCCCCAACTAATCAATACCGCTAAGCTACTCAACAAAAAACAACCGATCACCACATGCGCCAAACCAATCGGCGGACCAATCAATAACACCAAAAGCCCAATATCAATCAAAATTAACAGCAAAATAAATAAACACGCATACAATAAGCCGCGCATCCGATAAGGTTGTGATGTAATCATATCCTGCCAGTGTACCAAACCAACGCTTTCTATACAATATTGATTAAACTATTTTCTCTTAGCCCAAAAAATAGTACAATCTATAGACTAACAATTTTGGTAGTGTTCATTAAGCTGTTTAATCACAAGCTTTCATACTTCTGATTTAATACACTGAATGCCTACCCCTATCTATGTTTTTATCTGTTCCACCAGTAAAAACATCCATATCTATTTTCCTACTGGACATTGTCCTGCCTTTTAGTGATGTCATTAAGCTTCTTTATCTCGGCCCTCAGCTATCAAGAAGCCTCTTACCAAGTACAAACAAAAATGAATGAGTTTCCCTCTCCCCAATTTTTTAACGTACCCCAATTTGCTAATCGGTGCGACACGTCCCCTACTGAGTCAGGGAGTTGACTGTTGTGACAAAAGAAAATCTTAACCCATTTGCTATTGCCCAGGCCCAACTTGATGAAGCTGCGGCCGCCTTGCGCTTGGAACCGGAAATGCATGCCTTTCTCCGTGAACCAATGCGCGAATTTCATTTTACCATTCCCGTTCGCATGGATGACGGCCGTGCCCGTATCTTCCGTGGCTTCCGGGTCCAATATAACGATGCCCTCGGCCCCTGCAAAGGCGGTATCCGTTTCCATCCCGATGAAACCATCGATACCGTCCGCGCCCTCGCCGCTTGGATGACCTGGAAAACGGCCGTGGCCGATGTCCCCCTCGGCGGCGGCAAAGGCGGCGTCATCTGCGACCCACGGGAACTCTCCCGTGGCGAACTCGAACGCCTCAGCCGTGGCTACATGCGCTGCATCGCCCGCTTTATCGGCCTCACCAAAGATGTCCCCGCCCCCGATGTCTACACCAATCCCCAAATCATGGCCTGGATGCGTGACGAATACGAAGTCCTCACCGGCCACCAAGAACCGGGTGTCATCACTGGTAAACCTTTAGAACTCGGCGGTTCCGCCGGCCGTGGCCCCGCCACCGCTATGGGTGGTATGTACACCATCCGCGAAGCGGCTAAAGCACTCAATATCGATACCAATGGCGCCACTTGCGCCATCCAAGGCTTCGGTAATGTCGGCTCCTTCGCCCATAAACTGGCCGTCGAAGTCCTCGGCATGACCGTCGTCGCCGTCAGCGACGAACATGGCGGTATCCATAACCCCGCTGGTCTCGATTATGACGAAGTCAGCAAACACCTCCGTGCTACCGGCTCCGTCGTTAAATTCCCCGGCAGTACCCCCCTCACCAATAGCGAACTCCTCGAACTCAAAGTCGATGTCCTCATCCCCGCCGCTATCGAAAACCAAATCACTTCCCGTAATGCGAAGAACATCAAAGCTAAAATCGTAGCTGAACTCGCTAACGGCCCCACCACCCCCGAAGCTGATAACATCCTTAACGACAACGGCATCTACATCATCCCCGACTTCCTCTGTAATGCCGGCGGTGTGACCGTCTCCTACTTCGAGATGGTTCAAAACAGCTACAACTTCTACTGGGAAGAAGACCTCGTCAATAAACGTCTCGATGAAAAAATGACCCACGCCTTCCACGCCGTCCACAACATGCACAAAGACCGTGGTGTGGACACCCGTGTCGCCGCCTACCTCGTCGCCATCGAACGCGTCGCCACCGGCGTCCGTCTCCGCGGCTGGGTCTAATCCCCAAAAAGGTAGTGCGATTTGCTAAATCGCACTACCTTTAAAAAAAACTATCCCCATCCAGCCCAGCCCTCCTCACCAACAAAATACGCATATATCCCCCCAACAAAAAAGGGCTCCCTTCCGGAAGCCCTTTCATCACGCTAATTAAGAAACAACTTACGCCGCTTCAAATTCCCCTTCGATAACCCCTTCATCATCACCAAAACCATCAGCGCCATCAGCACCGTTATTGCCAGCACTGTTATTCGTCGCTCCGTTTTGGTACATCGTCTGCCCCAAACCCATCAACGTCTGCTGAATCTGTTGCAACATCTCACGAATCCGAGTCGTGTTGTTACCTTTCACCAACTCTTTCAATTCGGTCAATTGCTCATTAATCTGCATCCGCACCGCGTCAGGCACTTGCTCACCTAACTCGTTAAGCTGTTTCTCCGTTTGATAAATCGTCTGATCCGCTTCGTTACGCGCCGCAATCAACTCTTGACGCTCTTTATCTTCCGCTGCGAACCGTTCCGCATCGTCCACCATCCGTTGAATATCATTTTCATTCAAATTGGTGCTGGCCGTAATCGTCACTTGCTGGCTTTTGCCCGTCGCTTTATCCGTCGCGCTTACATTCAAGATACCATTGGCATCAATATCAAACGTCACTTCAACTTGAGGCACACCACGTGGTGCTGGCGGAATACCGTCAAGACGGAAGACACCTAATGTATTATTATCCGCCGCCATCGTCCGTTCACCTTGTAAGATGTGGATGTCAACGGCCGTTTGACTATCCTCCGCCGTGCTAAACACCTGCGACTTCTTCGTTGGAATCGTCGTGTTACGCGGAATCAAGGTCGTCATCACCCCACCCATCGTCTCTAAACCGAGACTCAAAGGCGTCACGTCGAGCAACAACACATCGCTCACATCACCCGCTAACACACCACCTTGCAACGCCGCCCCTAAAGCGACTACTTCATCCGGATTCACCGACCGATTCGGCTCTTTGCTCGTCATCGACTTAACCAGCGCTTGCACCATCGGCATCCGCGTCGAACCACCAACCAACACCACCGCATCTAGCTGTTTGGCGCTAAGATCAGCATCCGCTAACGCTTTTGTCACTGGTGTCCGCAACCGGCTAACCAAACTATCAGCTAATTGCTCAAACTTGGCTCGGGTTAAGGTCATTTGCAAATGTTTCGGCCCACTCGCATCAGCTGTAATATACGGCAAGTTGATTTCCGTCTCAACTGTCGTCGATAACTCAATCTTCGCTTTTTCAGCCGCTTCACGTACCCGTTGCAACGCTTGACGATCATTGCTTAAATCGATGCCTTGGTCACGTAAAAATTCGCTGTTAATCCATTTAACAATGACATCATCCCAGTCGTCACCACCTAAATGGGTATCCCCATTAGTCGCTAACACTTCGATGACACCATCACTCACTTCCAAAACAGATACGTCAAACGTACCACCACCCAAGTCAAACACTAAAATCGTCTCGTCTTGGTTTTTGTCCAAGCCGTAAGCCAATGCCGCCGCTGTGGGCTCATTGATGATACGCATCACCTCTAAACCCGCAATCCGACCAGCATCTTTCGTCGCTTGCCGTTGGCTATCATTAAAGTAAGCTGGCACCGTAATCACCGCTTTGCTTACCTCTTCGCCTAAATAACTCTCGGCATCTTGTTTCAATTTGCCTAAAATCATCGCCGAAATCTCTTGTGGCGTATACTCACGCCCCGTATTCTTCACTTGAACACGCACATCCCCTTGAGCCCCTTTCGTTAATTGATACGCAACACGTTTCTGCTCGGCCGCCGTCGCCGGATCATCAAAACTCCGCCCAATAAAACGTTTCACCGAAATAATCGTGTTTTCTGGATTAATCGTCGCTTGCCGCTTCGCCGTTTGCCCCACCAAACGCTCCCCATTCTTAGTGAAAGCGACAATCGATGGCGCTATCCGACCACCCTCGGCCGTACTAATCACAACCGGCTCATTCCCTTCCATCACAGCCACCACTGAGTTGGTCGTTCCTAAATCAATCCCTATAATCTTACTCATTTTTGCTCACCTCTTTTCCTTTAAGAAAGTTTTTTCGATACATAACGCCATCAGTCTCGCGCCATCATCGATGGCGTTACCTGCTAGTCGTCTTATTTTTTTCTAAATATGTTTCTCGCCTCTCCAACTCGGAGAGGTTTGTCCCGCCTGTGCGGAACAGAAGGGTATTCTCAGCTATCATCAACCTGTGTTAATCATCTCTGTCACTACCCTTTTAGGTCGTTACGTTCTATACTTTACCTAATAAATATAAGAAATATATATACACACTGTTTGCATTTCGTTAACATACCTAATTTTCGCAGGAAAATGCCCTTATGTCCGATCCATATGCCCATATCCCCTTTATTCCCGGCCTCACCCTCAGCACTTACTTCTATCAGGAAGCTGTCGCCCCCCTCCTCCACCAACATTTCCCCACCCTCCCTTACGCCGCCGCCCGCCTCGGCCCCGGCTCCGATGTCCTCGGCTTCGATACCCCCCGCTCCCGCGACCACGCTTGGGGCCCCCGCCTAACCCTCTACCTAACCCCCTCCGCTTACGATCAATACGCTGCCATCATCGATAAAACCCTCCGCCAGCACCTCCCCCCCACCTGCCACGGCTACCCCACCAACTTCTCCCCCTCGGCCAACAGCGGCGAACGCGTCATGCTCCCCACCACCACCCCACCCATCAACCACCTCATCACCATCACCACCATCGAAAACTTCTTCCACAACTACCTCCGCTACAACATCACCACCCCCCTCACCCTCGCCCACTGGCTCACTTTCCCCCAACAATCTCTACGCACCATCGCCAGCGGCCGCATCTTCCACGATGATTTTGGCACCCTCACCCAACTCCGCCACCAACTCAACTACTACCCCCACGACCTCTGGCTCTATCTCCTCGCCGCCCAATGGCGTCGCATCGCTCAAGAAGAACCCTTCCTCGGCCGCACCGGCCACGCCGGCGATGACCTCGGCTCCCGCCTCCTCGCCGCCCGCCTCACCCAAGAAATTATGCGCCTCTGCTTCTACTTCGATAAACAATATATCCCCTACAGCAAATGGTTCGGTACCGCCTTCCAAAAACTCACCCTCGCCCCCCAACTCAACCCTTTATTCGACCAACTATGGGCCGCTCCCAGTTGGCAACAACGTGAAACAATTATTAATCAAGCCTACCAACTCGTCGCCCAAACTCATAACAACCTCAATCTCGGCCCACCACAACCCACCACCCCCACCCCCTTCCACGACCGCCCCTACCTTGTCATCCACGCCGAAAACTTCAGTCAAACCACCTACAACGCCATCACCGACCCCGCCGTCCGTGCCCTCCCCCCCACCCTCGGCAGTATCGACCAATTCGTCGACACCACCGACATCCTCTCCTACCCGGATCACTTCACCCTATTCCGCTCCCTCTTCTAAACCCTTGTCGTTTTTCAACATTCCACAGCCCACACCCGCGGCCAAACTCCCCACCAACCACCCTCAAACCAACCCCCCCTCACCTCACCAACACCAAAAAATCCATCCAATCCCCAAAATCCGCGCCAAAATCCACCAAACATCCTCAAACCAAACCCTCCTCACCTCACCAACACCAAAAAATCCGTCCAATCCCCAAAATCCGCGTCAAAATCCACCAAACATCCTCAAACCAAACCCCCCTCACCTCACCAACACCAAAAAATCCGTCCAATCCCCAAAATCCGCGTCAAAACCCACCAACCCTCCTCTCCCCACCCCAACCCATTTCAACACAATCCCCCCCCAATTTCATACCAATTTCTCCCAAACCCTTAATCAATTACTAAATTTATTGTATACTACCATGTTAGAGACATTGAAGCGTGATCGGAATCAATATGTTGTCACCATCTTTGAGTAGATGCGATTTGATAAACGACCAGTTCTATCGCCAAGCGTAAGGTAAGTTATGCACGACTATATTATCATTGGTGCGGGCACAGCCGGCTGTGTCCTTGCCCATCGTTTAACTGAAGACCCTAACACCACCGTCCTTCTCCTCGAAGCCGGTGGTCCCGATAAACGGGCTGAATTTCACATACCTGTTGCTTTTTCACGTCTCTTCAAAACAGAACATGATTGGCATTACATGACCACGGAGCAACCCCACGCCAATGACCGTCAATTCTACTGGCCCCGTGGCAAAGTCCTCGGCGGCAGTGGCTCCATGAATGCCATGATTTACATCCGCGGCCACCGTCACGATTATGACACGTGGGCCGAGTTGGGCAATGAAGAATGGAGCTATGACGAAATTCTCCCCTACTTCAAACGTGGTCAAAATCAAGAACGTGGCGCTTCTTTCTACCATGGTGTTGAAGGCGCCCTCAATATCGCCGACTTGCGCGACCCCAACCCCCTCTCCCGCGCCTTCATTTACGCTGGCCTCGCCCACGGCCTCCCCGCCAATAACGATTTTAATGGCGAAACCCAAGACGGCGTCGGCTTCTACCAAGTCATGCAAAAAGATGGTAAACGTCATGGCGGCGCCGCCAGCTATCTCCACCCCATCCTCAATCGCCCTAACCTCACCGTCCAAACCTACGCCCAAGCCACCTGTCTTCGCTTTGAAAACGGCCGTGCTGTCGGTATCGATTACAACCATGAAGGTCAACCACGCTCCGCCTTCGCCCAACGTGAACTAATCCTCTGCGGTGGTGCCATCAACTCCCCTCAACTTCTAATGCTCTCCGGCATCGGCCCTGGTCAACATCTACAAAACCTCGGCATCCCCGTCGTCAAAGACCTTCCCGGCGTTGGTCAAAATCTGCAAGACCATCCCGTTATCTCCGTCTCCTACGCCTGCACCAAACCTATCAGCCTCACCGCCGCCGAAAAACCCCTAAATCGCCTCCACTACCATTTCCTCCAACGGGGTGTCCTCAGCTCCAACGTCGCCGAAGCGGGCGGCTTCTTCCGCTCTAAACCAGATCTCCCCGCCCCTGACCTCCAACTCCACTTCATCCCCGCCTACTACCTCCATCACGGCTTTATTCGCCCCGATGGCCACGGCTTCACCATCGCCCCCACCCTCATCCGCCCCTATAGCACCGGTGAAATCACCCTCCAATCCACAGACCCCCTCACCCATCCTCGCATCAACCCCAACTACTTTGCCGATTCCCGTGATATGGACGCGCTCGTCTACGGTGTCAAAGTCGCCCGCCAAATTGCTCAAGAACCCGCCTTCGATCCGTATCGCGGCCCCGAATACACCCCCGGCGCCCAAACCAAGTGGGATGAAGGCTTACGTGCCTTCATCCGCACCTACGTCGAAACGCTCTACCATCCTATCGGTACTTGCAAAATGGGCAACGATAAACTCGCGGTCGTCAACTCCCATCTCCAAGTCCACGGCGTGCCTGGACTCCGTATCGTTGATGCCTCTGTCATGCCCACCATTCCCGGTGGCAACACCCACGCCCCCACCGTCATGATCGCCGAACGCGCCGCCGACATGATTCGTTACGGTCGCTAACCTACTGCCCTCGGCCCGATAACAAAATCCCCCCTAAAATAAACACCCCACCCACAATAATCGGCCACGTCGGGACCTCCTGAAAAAAGATCCATGCCAAAAAACTCGACCCAATCGGCTCACTCACAATTGGCACAATCACATACGCCGCCGGCAAAAAACCCAACGCCCAATTAAACGATGAATGCCCCAACAACTGCGGAAATAACGCCATCAACACGATAAAAATATATGTGTTCACGCTATAACCAAACAAACTATGCCCTTGCATCAACAAATAAAGTAACAAAAACAACGCCGAGGCCCCATACACCACCGTCGTGTAACTCAACAACGACAACCGCGGCCGAATCCGCCGCCCAATCATAAAGTAAATTGCCGCACTTACCGCCCCCAATAACGCCAACCCATTCCCCAACAACGGATTACTCCCCATACTCCCCTCCCCCAACGCTTCCAAACTGATAATTACACTCCCCACCATCGCCGCTAAAATCCCTAACATTAACGGCTTCGACACCTTCTCCCCCAAGAAAAAGGGAGACGCCAACCCCACCCACAACGGCGTCGTCGTTACCAACACCGTCGAACTCGCCACCGATGTATATCCCAATGACGCAATCCAGCTCACAAAATGCACCGATAAAAAGAAGCCGGCTACCATCGCCAACCGCCAATCAGCCCCCTCCAACCGACGTAACTCATCTCGTCGCCACAACAAACTCATCGGCAACAAAATCAAACTGGCTGTCACCAAACGGCCGGCGGCAATGACGGCCGAGGGCGCTTGCTCCCCCTGCGCAAACCGAATTAAAATCGCACTAAAGGCAATCGCTATCACCCCCGCCGATAACACCAACATAGGGGGCACATTAGGCCCTTGTTCCGCTACACTATTCTGACTCATTATCAATTCTCCTCTTTAAATCTAAGTAATTTTCCAAAAGGTTTTACCCCTTTTCGTACCAATCACCTCTGCTAGGCAATTGTATTTGTGCAAAAACTTCTGGAAATTTACTTAACTCCCCACCACCCCAACCATTAATGATACCCCCAACCACGCCCCCCCACAACCTTTTCCTTTTTACATTGATATGGTCAAAGTTGTGTGTTACCCTAGAGAAGGATTATACTTATATACATTCTAAAAAAATTTCACCCTACTTGGAGGCAATAACCAAATGTTTTGGCGCAAAAAAAAGAAAACTCCACCGCAAACAAACAATGGATTGTTAGCCAACCCCCGTCCTCATCATTATTTTTTTGCTCATGACTATTTACGCTGGTATTGCCATCGGGATCCCGCTCGTTTATTTGCTATTCTATCTTCAGACGCTCAAGCTAAATTTATTGAATTTGCTTGGGAACAAGTATGTCGCGAACAGGATCGTCATGAAAAATCAACGCTAACGGCAGCTGATATCAATGTCTACACTTTTTATTTAGGCCCCCATCCAACTATCTTAATCCAAATGCCTGAGGCGCAAGCTGTGGCTGAAGCCATCATGGTAGCTATCGTTTTATTAAAACCAGAAGGAACAGAAATAGACGAATCAACATCAATTGATTATCGCTATTTCACCTTAGAATTAGGTTTTGATGTGGAGACTAACAACCAATATACTGTATTTTGTGAATGGCGTGAAAATCAACATTCAAATATGGGCGAAGGCCCCCAAGCAAACATTCAATCTTTTACACAAACAGTTGCTAATGTTATCTTTGGTGACAACTCTCCAACCGTCTTGGCATCAACAACATTGCCCTCATAATCATACCCATAATGAATAATACCCAACTTTCAGCCCTGCCCGATTTCCTCCACGCCCTCGGCCAACAAACCCACAACCGCCTCCACACCGATACCTACACCCGGACCCTCTACAGCACCGACGCCAGTATCTACCAAATCATGCCCCACGCCGTCCTCATCCCCCAACATATCGATGAAGTCCAAGCCGCCGTCGCTCTCGCCGCCCAATACAAAATCCCCCTCTTGCCCCGCACCGGCGGTAGTAGCCTCGCCGGCCAAGCCACCAACGCCGCCGTCGTCATCGATTTCACCACCCACCTCGACAAAATTCTCGACTTCAACCCCGAAGCCAAAACCGTTCGCGTTCAACCTGGCCTCGTCCTCGACCATCTCAACCACGCCCTCCGCCCACACCGCCTCCAATTCGGCCCCGACCCCGCCAGCAGTAACCGCGCCGCCATGGGTGGCATCATCTCCAACAACTCCACCGGTAGCCACTCCATCCGCTACGGCATGACCGCCGACCACCTCCACGCCGTCTCCCTCCTCCTCGATGACGCCTCCACCGCCCAATTCACCTACTGCGACCCCGATACCCTCGGCCACAAACAAAAACTCACCTCCCGCGAAGGCCAAATCTACCACCAAATCAACACCCTCACCCAAAACCAAACCAACCAAGACATTATCCGCGCCGGTACCCCCCGCCACTGGCGCCGCTGTGGCGGCTACAACCTCGACCGCTTCGTCGACGGCCCCAGCTTCCACTACCCCCAAGACCACCGCTTCAACCTCGCCAAACTCATCTGCGGCGCCGAGGGCACCCTCGGCATCATCACCGACCTCACCCTCAATCTCGTCCCCACCCCCGATTACACCGCTCTCGCCATCATCGAATTCAACGACCTCCCCACCGCCCTCAACGCCGTCCCCGCCATCCTCGAAACCAATCCCTCCGCCGTCGAACTCCTCGACAACCTCGGCCTCACCAACTGCCGCCAAGTCCCCCAATACGCCCGCCTCCTCGATACCTTCCTCCAAGGCCAACCCTACTGCGTCCTCATCACCGAATTCTACGGCGACAACCCGGCCCACCTCCAAGCCCAAATCGACAACCTCCGCCAACACCTCCACCGCCAAGCCCTCGGCGCCCAAGCCATCACCCCCCTCCTCGACCCCCAAGCGCAACAAAACGTCTGGCGCGTGCGCAAAGTCGCCCTCGGCTTCCTCATGAGCATCAAAGGGGATTACAAACCGGTCCCCTTCATCGAAGATGCCGCCGTCCCCGTCGAACACCTCGCCGCATATATCGCCAAACTCGAAGCTTTCTGCCACGACCTCGGCACCCAAGTCGCCTACTACGCCCACGCCAGCGCCGGCTGTATCCACATCCGCCCCCTCATGAATACCAAAAAAGCGGAAGAACTAGCCAAACTCACCGCCATCGCCGACTTCTCCGTCGACCTTCTTCACGGCTACGGCGGCTCCCTCTCCAGTGAACATGGGGATGGCAAAGCCCGCAGTTGGCTCAATCCCCGCTTCTTCGGCCCCGACCTCTACCATCTATACCAACAAGTCAAACAAATTTTCGACCCCCACAACATCTTCAACCCCGGCCACATCGTCAACGCCCCCGCCATGACCGACAACCTCCGTTACGGCCCCAGCTACGACGTCATCCCCCTCACCACCCACCTCGATTTCAGCCCCAACGACGGCTTTCACCGCGCCGTCGAACAATGCAACGGGGCCGGCATCTGCCGCAAACGACTAACCGGCACCATGTGCCCCAGCTTCATGGCCACCCGCAACGAAGAAGATAGCACCCGCGGCCGCGCCAACGCCCTCCGCGCCGCCTTTTCCGGCCGCCTCCCCGCCGAGGAACTGACCAGCCCCCGCATGTACCAAGTTATGGACCTCTGCGTCAGCTGTAAAGCGTGCCAAGCGGAATGCCCCTCCTCCGTCGATATGGCCAAAATCAAAACTGAATTTTTAGCCCAATATTACGCCGAACACGGAACACCTCTCCGCGCCCGCCTCTTCAGCCAAATCGATCGCGCCAACCGCCTCTTTAGCGGCCCCCTCGCCCCTCTCGCCAACACCCTCGCCACCTCCCCACCCGCCCGCGCCCTCCTCACCCGCCTCGGCCTCACCCCCGACCGCCCCCTCCCCGCTTTCAGCCGGGCCCCCTTCCCCGCTTGGTTCGCCCAACACCAACAGCCCAACCATTCCCGCCCCGTTCTCCTCGCCGTCGATAGCTACAACGCCTACAACCATCCCCACATCCCCATCACCGCCGTTCGTCTCCTGAACCGTGCCGGCTACCATGTCCGCACCATCCCCCTCACCGATTATGGCCGTCCCGCTTTTTCCAAAGGGCTAATCACTGACGCGCGCCACGCCGCCACCCAAATCATGGCCCATCTGGCCCCCTTTGCCCACAGTCACATTCCCATCCTTTTCCTCGAACCGAGCGATTTGTCCATGATCCATGATGATTATGCCAGTCTCATCCCTCATCATCCCGATTTAGCCGCTGTGAAAGCGGTCAGTCAAAGTATTGAGGAATTTTTACTGGGGGAGATCGATAACGGCCGTTGCTCCCTCCCCCTCACCACCACCCCCCGCCAACTCATCCTCCACGGCCACTGCCACCAAAAAGCCCTCTTCGGCACCGCCGCCACCCGCACCCTCCTCACCCAACCCGCCAACTACACCCTCACCGAACTCGATACCAGCTGTTGTGGTATGGCCGGCTCCTTCGGCTACGAGGCCGAGCACCTAACCATCTCCCAAGCGATGGGCGAGCGCCGCCTCGCCCCCACCATCCGCAACACCCCCCCCGATACCCTCCTCGTCGCCCCCGGCACCAGCTGCCGCGAGCAAATCCACCACCTCACCGGCCGAGCCGCCTACCACCCCATCCAAATCCTGTGGCAAGCTCTCCAAGAAGAAGATTAATCAAAGCCTGCCCTTAAACTCAATCCACCCAAAAACAGGGCCACAACCTAAAAAACACAAAAAACCCGTAAAATCCCCAAAATCTGTGTTAAAATCCGCCAAACATCTCCTTTACCAGCTCTGAACTCAAACGAAACACACCATCACCTCTCCACCCGCATCCACATATCCTTCAACGCCACCATCTCCCCAATATGCCGCACCATATCCAAAAACGGCGCCCGAATCCAAAAATAATTGCTCTGCTTCCCTTCAAATCCTGGCGCCATCGCCCGCCACTCATCCTCTTCCAACTCGGCCACATACCCCCGAATCATCCCCAAAACCTCATCAAAATACCCCTGCAAAATCTCCTTGCCCAATGGCGGAATCGCCTCCACCTCGGCCCGCGTATACCCTTGCAATGTCCCCCAACCATGCACCCCCACCCCCTGCGGATCATACCCCGACCGTTCCGCCCACCCACTCGCCCACCACCGCTCCTTCTCCCACGACTCATTCAATATATGCTGTGTATAAAACAGATCAAATACCCGCGTCACATGCCACAACGTCACCGCGATATTATTCCCCCCCTCATCCGCATACCAATACAAACAATCCTCACTCACCTCACCCAACAACCAATGCACCCACCCTACATTCTCATCAATCAAATCCAACAACAGTTCGTTACTATTCATTAGAGTACCCCTCCCCCGGACACACCATCACCACCCCAAACCGACCCGTCTTACCCCGCTCCGCCCGATGCGAAAAAAACAGATCCGTCCGACACGCCGTACACACCCCCGCCATCTCAATCTCCCGCACCCCCGCCCGCCACAAATTCCGCCGATTCGCCTCCGGCAAATCGAAATACGGCCGCCCATTATCTACTTTCCCCGCTGGCGGCGCCACCAATAAACTATCCCCCTCGGCAAACGCCTCCCGCACCCGCCCCACCACCGGCTCCCCCACCTCATAACAACACGCCCCAATCGTCGGCCCTATCCCCGCCCACAAATCAGCCGGCTCACTCCCAAATTCACGCCCCATCGTCCGCACCATCCCCCCCGGCAAATCAACCACCGCTCCCTGCCACCCCGCATGACCCACCCCAATCACCTGCCGCACCTCATCATATAAAAATATAGGCGTGCAATCCGCATAATTCATCGTCAACCCCACCCCCCCCTCGGCCGTCACCAACCCATCTACCTTCGTCCACGTCCCCCCATCCCCGCTCCCCACCACCGCCACTTCCGCCCCATGCACCAAATGCGCATGCACAATCGTCCCCGTATCCAGCCCATACAACCCATACGCCCGCCGCCGATTTTCATACACACGCTCTTTCTCATCAGGTACCGATACACTCAAATTCAAACTACCAAATGGCGCTAAACTCACCCCTCCCCCCCGCGTAAACACCCCATGCGCCACCCCGCGCGCCTGTAATCCCGCAAAATACCCCACTTTCAATCCTTCTTTTTCCACCCAAATCATTAATAAATTCTCCTCACCTAAAGACAAAAATGCCATTTCATGCTATAATAAACTATTATAAATAGGAACAAATGTTTGCTATTGTACGAATTTTTCAGTTTATTTACCACTCACATTGGGGGTGATTGACCGTTATGGCTCGTAAAAAAACGACTGGTTCAACAACTTCTAATAAAAAGACGACTAAAAAAACTACCTCCGATAAACCTCGGCCTCGCCGCAATACCCGCTCGTCTTCTAAAACAAGTCGCTCGAAAACAAGCTCATCCTCCTCTTCAACCAAAAAAACTACCAGCCGCTCTACCAAAAGCAGTACCAACAGCACCACCCCCAAAACAACCAGCCGCTCCACCAAAAAAACACCCCCCGCCACCACCCCCAAAACAACAACACGCCGTACTTCTACGCGCAAAAAAGAAGAACCAACCACAACCACCACCCCCGCCCCAAGCTGGCGTACCAAACTCTCTAAACTTCGCTCCCCTAAAAAAGAAGCGCCCAAACGCCAAATCACCGCCAATCTTAAACAGCGCGCTATCCTTCTTGGCATGTTTGGTAGCCTGATGACCGCCGTTATCGTCCTCAGCATGATCTCCAGCAACCAAGGCAAAATCCCCACCTTCATCGCCAATTTCGTCTGGCAACTTTTTGGTTGGGGCGGCTTGCTCGTCCCGATTGCCCTCGGCGGCACCAGCTTCTATCTCATCCTCTGGGGCATGGGCCAACCCCCCACCATCCCCCGCGGCCGCCTCGCCGGTACTATCGGCCTCTTCATCACTTTCGAAGCATTCGCCAGTATGACCGCCGCCCGCGCCGGCACCATCTACCTCGATGTCTGGTCTGTCGCCCAAGATGGTCTCGGTGGCGGCTATTTAGGCGCGGCCACCTCTGGCTTCTTCCTTAATCTTTTCGGCACGCTAGGCGCCGCCTTCACCTTCTTCATCCTCGGCATCGTCGCCGCCATCTTCGCCCTCGAAGTCACCCGCGAAGATTTCACCCTCTTCATCCAACAAATTCAAGATTGGCGCCAATATCGCCTCGAAGCCGCCGCTAACCGTGTCCCCATCCCCGCCCACAAAACATTACGTGGCCAACCCGCCGTCGCCCAACAATCTCCCCTCCCCCTCAATGGCACCCCTCCCCCACCCATCAATCGCCGCAACCAAGCCGCACCCACCGCGGCCGAGGCAACCACCAATCAACCTGTTGTTGCTAGCCGCTCCACCTCATCAAAACCTGCCCCCCAACCCTCAACCACCAATACCAACCAACCCACTACCAACCACACCCCTGACCCCGCTTGGCAACTCCCTCTCATCAATGAAATCATGGCCCCAGGTACCACCCAAGAGGTCAATAACGCCTCGATTCGCGAACAGGTCGGTATCATCGAACATACCTTGGTCAGTTTCGGTGCCCCCGCCAAAGTGGTCGAAATCAATCAAGGCCCTTCTGTCACCCAATTCGGTGTCGAACCCCAATTTATCGAAATGCGCAACGGTAAACGAACCAAAGTCAAAGTCGGTAAAATCGCCAACCTAGCTGATGACCTCGCCCTCGCCCTCTCCGCACAAGCAATCCGTATCCAAGCCCCGGTCCCCGGCAAAGGGTATGTCGGTATCGAAGTCCCTAACACCGACACCGCTGTCGTTTCCCTCCGCGATGTCATCGAATCCCGCCAATACCAAAAAATTAACTCCCCCCTCCGTATCGGCCTCGGCCAAAATGTGGCCGGCAACCCCATCGCCGCCAATCTCGCCGATATGCCCCACCTACTCATCGCTGGTACCACCGGCTCCGGTAAATCTGTCTGCGTCAACGCCATCATCGCCTGTCTCCTTCTCCAAAATACCCCCGAAACATTAAAACTGGTCATGGTCGACCCCAAACGAGTCGAATTGACTGGCTACAACGGTATCCCCCATCTCGCCGCCCCCGTCATCGTCGACCCCGACCGTGTCGTCGGTACCCTCCAATGGGCCCTCCGCGAAATGGATAACCGTTACCAACTTTTCTCCCAAATCGGTGCCCGCAATATTATCGAATTTAACAAACGGCTCGATCGGCTCCCCGAAAATCGCCGTACCCCCCTCCCCTATATCGTCATCATCATCGACGAATTGGCCGATTTGATGATGCTCGCCCCCGAAGAAACGGAACGGGGCATCACCCGTCTCGCCCAAATGGCTCGCGCCACCGGCATCCACATGGTCATCGCCACCCAACGCCCCTCTGTTGATGTCGTCACCGGTCTCATCAAAGCCAACTTCCCCGCTCGTATCGCTTTCGCCGTCGCCTCCAGCACCGATAGCCGTGTCATCCTCGATACCACCGGCGCCGAACGTCTGCTCGGTAAAGGGGATATGCTTTTCCAAAGTCCTGATGCCGCCGCTCCCGTCCGGATGCAGGGCTGTTATGTCAGCGAAGATGAACTCCAAGATCTTATCGATTATTGGCGTACCGCCCGCCGTTTCAATCTTGTCCGCCCTGAATTAAAACCAGCTGGCCCCCGCCAATTAGCGCCACAACCAACCCAAAATGGTAAACCGGCACCAGCCACGCCCCCCACCACACCCGCCCCGGCCAAAAAACCAACAACAGCCACGTCTAAACCAGACCCAACGGCTAAACCACCTCTTTCGACACCAGCCCCCACCCCACCACCAACCAATGGGAATGTCAAATTGCCGGAGCAACGGCCGTTATGGGCCGCCCTCGAAAAATTCGAGGAAGAAAAACAACAAGAAGAACTGTTCGAAGATGATTTAATGCCCGATGCCATCCTCTATATCCGCAAACGTCAAAAAGCATCCACCTCCATGCTCCAACGCCATTTCCGCATCGGCTACACGCGTGCCGCACGCATGATGGACGCCCTCGAAGATGCCGAAATCATCGGCCCACCTACTGGTACCAGCAAAGCGCGCGAAGTGCTACTCCCCAAACCTACCCCCGATGAATTGCGTAACGCCAAAAACAATACACCCAAAGCACTCTAAAAAACATTGCTCTCCGCCCCAAATCCACCCCATGCTCTTATCTAATCAAATTTTGGCTAGTTCATATTCCTTTACAAATCACTTTACAAAACCACAGCCCTACCAAGGGCTGTCATATCTGCGTAGGCAGGTATCCACTCCTAAAGTCACCTTTGATTACGCCTTGTTTTCAGCTAACAACCGTCTCATTTGTAAAATCAATTCTGACCCATCCCTAACTTTTTACTTTATAAACCTTGCGCTCTCCCCTACTACCCCAGCGCCTAACCAATTGAAATCAACATTATGGCACATTTAACTGGCCAAGAACGGGCTCAATACGTTCAATCCATGTTCGCACGTATCGCTGGTCGCTACGACCTGATGAATCGTCTCATGACTGGCGGTCAAGATATCCGCTGGCGACGTCATGTCATCCAACAAGCCAATTTACCACCCAATGGCCGTCTCCTCGATATCGCCACCGGTACCGGTGATATCGCTCTTGAAGCGCTCCACCAACAACCAGATATCCAAGCGGTTGGGGGTGACTTTACTGTCGAAATGATGCAGGCTGGCAAACAAATCCCTGAACGCCAACCAATCCAATGGGTCGGTGCCGATACCCTCTCTCTCCCTTTCCCCGATAATTACTTTGATGCCGTCACCTCCGGCTTTCTCATGCGTAATGTCATCGATGTCGAAGGGGCCTTTCGCGAACAATGGCGGGTCACCAAACCAGGCGGCCGTGTCGTCGTCCTCGAATCAAGCCCCCCCAAAAACAATATCCTCCGCCCTTTCATCCTCATCCACTTAAATTACGTTATTCCCGTCCTCGGCAAATTAATCACTGGCGAAAGTGAAGCGTATCGCTATCTCCCCGATAGCACCCAACAGTTCCAAACACCTGACAAATTAGTCGAAACGATGGCACGGCTTGGCTTCCAGAATGTCAGCTATCGTCTCTTTATGTTTGGCACAATCGCCATTCATGTTGGTCAAAAACCAGCTTAACTACTTATGCAACACTTTCTACTACTTGCTCTCCTTTTGTTATTAACGGCCTGCCGCTCGGCCGAGGTCACCCCCACCCCATCCCCCACTTCCCCGCCGCCCACCCCCACAACCACCGCCGCCCTGCCCCCCACCACCATTCCCACCATCATCCCCACCTCTCCCCCCGCCACAACCCTGCCCGCAACTCTACCCACAACCGCCACCCCCCCACCCCTACCTACCGCCACGGCTACCACTCCTCCCACCTTCACCCCCGCCCCTTCCCCCACCCCTGATGGCTTTATCCCCACCGGACGCACCCCC
>DATHYN010000100.1:0-18241 GCA_035459145.1 Anaerolineae bacterium
TCCCCCACAAACAACAACGTCACATTCGTCCACGACGACGTCTCCGGTATCGAATACACCCCCACCAACGACACCAACCGCACCTCCAACCCCGTCTCCTCCAACACCTCCCGCCGCGCCGCCTCCGCCACCGATTCCCCCCCATCCACATGCCCCCCCGGCATACACCACACCTCAAAATCCTCCCTCTGCGTCAACAAAACCTTCCCCCCCTCAATCACCGCCACATTCACACCAACTTTCAACATAATAATGCCTCACTTAATTAAAACGTCATTTCGAGCGCCGTTCAACCCGCCCCACACTCGACAAGCCTCACCAATAAATCAAGGGTTGAGCGAAGCCGAGAAATCTACCTTAACAACGCATTGACCAACTCATCCACCGGTTTAATTCATTTATGTCATTCCGGCGCAGATACTGTCCATTTTTCTTATGTCAACAACCATTTACAGCCCGATCAGGACTGTCATCCTCGCGAAAGCGGGGATCCACGCCTAAAATCACCTTCATCTCGGCCTCGTTCTCCGCAAACCCTACCTGCTCAACAAAAACAAACAACATCTGCAAAAGCCGAAATCCACGCCTAAAACCACCTTCATCTCGGCCTCATTCTCCACAAACCCCTTCCCTACAACAACCCAGCCCCCTTCCCACCCCTATATACACCCCCATCCTCAAAAAACCTCAACCTCAACCCCAAACAAATAGCAAAACCTCCCCACCCACCTCCCGCCCTCACCTCCCCTCAGTAATGGCGTGGCATTGTGCGCCTAACATCCCTCGCTAACGCCTAACACCCTCTCGCACAATAGCCTGCCCTGAGTTCATCGAACGGGCCGCGCCACCCTCCCCGCCCTCTTCCCCCCCTCTTTCCCATCCCCCCAACCCCCAAAAAGTACACGCAAACCCCACTCTGAGGTAAAATCACCCTAACCACGAGCCATCCCCCTCCCTCACCCCCCACGCTCATCAAATCAACCAACAACCTCGGAGTACCATCATGACTCTAAATCTCGCCAACATCCAAATCGGCCACGCCGTCAACGAAGAACACAACACCGGCTGCACCGTCTTCCTCATGCCCCCCGGCACCACCGGCACCGCCGAAGTCCGCGGCCAAGCCCCCGGCACCCGCGAAGTCGCCCTCCTCGACTTCGATAAAAAACGGGAAAAAGAGGTCCACGCCCTCCTCTTCTCCGGCGGCAGTGCCTTCGGCCTCGCCGCCGCCGACGGCGTCATGCAATACCTCGCCGAACAAAACATCGGCCACCCCACCCCCGTCCGCCCCGTCCCCATCGTCCCCACGGCCATCATCTACGACTTCATCCTCAGCCACGGCCGCTACACCCCCACCCCCGCCCTCGGCTACGCCGCCTGCCAAAACGCCCACCACCATAACACCGCCCAAGGCAACGTCGGCGTCGGCCGCGGCGCCACCGTCGGTAAATGGGGCGGCTTCCATACCAAAATGAAAGGCGGCTTCGGCCTCGCTAGCTACCAACAAGACGACCTCGTCATCATGGCCGCCGTCGTCGTCAACGCCGTCGGCGACGTCGTCGCCGACGACGGCACCGTTCTCGCCGGTGCCCGCAACCCCGATGGCTCCTGGACCGTCAACAATAACCCCCACCGCCTCTGGCTCGGCCCTCCCCCCACTCCCCCCGATAACACCAATACCACCCTCGCCCTCCTCGCCACCAACGCCCAACTCACCAAAGCCCAAACCAACCAACTCGTCCAACGCGTCCACGATAGCTTCGCCATCGCCATCCGCCCCGTCCACACCGCCCACGATGGCGACATCGCCTTCGCCCTCGCCACCAACGTCACCCCCAACTTTGAATTCTACCACCTCGCCAATATCGCCGTAAATGTCGTCACCGATGCCATCCGCAACAGCGTCCGCCACGCTTACACCATCAAGGACGTCCCCGGCCTCGCCGATGCCCCCGGCCTCGCCGATGCCCCTGGCCTCGCCAATCAACCCACCACAGGAGAATAATAACCAATGGAACCATACCCTTTTGCCCGTTTTGAACGTCACCAAGTCGATGCCCTCGGCATCGACACCGCCTACTACACCGCCGGCAACCCCCAAAACCCCACCCACCTCCTCATCCACGGCATGCACGCCTCCGGCGATACCTTCCGCGAACTGATGCACGGCCTCCAAGACACCTGCTATCTCATCGCCCCCGATATCCCCGGCTTCGGCCACAGCGAAAAACCAAGCCGCTTCACCATTAGCCACCTCTGTGAATGGCTCGCCGCCTTCATCGATGAACTCGAACTCGGCCCCGTCCACCTCTCCGGCCACTCCTTCGGCGGCCTCCTCACCGCCGCCTACGCCCTCACCTACCCCGAAGACGTCCTCGGCCTCATCCACATCGCCCCCGCCCTCCTCGCCAACGAAGATTACCCCGATTGGTTCCTGAAAATTGGCGATTCCGTCAACTACCTCGGCTTCGTCGACGTCTCCGTCGCCTACGGCCAACGCCTCAGCATCGCCACCAAACAGGTCAAACTCTCCTTCGTCAACAAAAATCAACACCCCGAAATCTGGGAACGCCGCATCCAAGAATACCAAAACGCCCGCTCCTCCGCCGATGTCATGAAAGCGGTCGGCCGCACCGACATCCACCAACATCTCGACAACCTCCCCCGCCCCTACTGGCTCATCTGGGGCGACCAAGACAACGTCCTCCCCATCAAACACGCCCACCGCCTCCTCGAACGATATCCCGATATCACCTTCCGCGAACTCAAACCATGCGGTCACATCCCCCCCCTCGAAAAATGGCCCGAACTCATCACCATCTACCAACAATACAACGAGGCCTTCATCTCCCCCTCCTAACCCTTTATTATGTTATTCAACTCACTTGAATTTTTGCTTTTTTTACCAACAATATTTTTTTTATACTGGTTCATTTATAACCGCTCTATATTTGTACAAAATGCATTACTGCTAGGGGCTAGTTGCCTCTTTTATGCTTGGTGGGATCGTCGCTTTTTAATCCTCATCTTCATTAGCGCTTTTGTCGACTATATTATCGGCTGGCAATTAGGCCAAACCACAAACAAAACATCTCGCCGTCTTTATTTAACGCTTAGCTTATCAGTTAACTTAGGCTTATTAGGCATCTTTAAATACTATAACTTTTTCGTTGATAGTTTAATGCTAAGTTTCGAAACGGTAGGTATCCCCGTAAACATCCACAGTTTAAATGTTATCTTACCTGTCGGCATCAGCTTTTACACCTTTCAAACATTAAGTTATTCCATTGATATTTTTCGCCAAAAATTACAACCCACCAAAAGTATCACCTCCTTTTTCGCTTTTGTTAGCTTCTTTCCCCAACTGGTAGCTGGCCCTATTGAAAGAGCCTCATCACTACTACCCCAATTTGAACGACCACGCACATTTGACCCCCACCAAGCCCGTGAAGGCATGCAATTCTTTTTATGGGGCTTATTTAAAAAAGTAGTGATTGCCGACACACTGGCCGTGCAAGTTGATTATATTTTTGAAAATTACACCACTTTAGACAGCTTCACCCTCTTTTTAGGCGCTATTTTCTTTGCTTTTCAAATTTATGGTGATTTTTCCGGTTATTCCGATATCGCTATTGGCGTCGCCAAACTTTTTGGTTTTGAACTCATGCAAAATTTTGCCACACCCTACTTCTCCCGTAATATCGGTGAATTTTGGCGCCGCTGGCATATCTCCTTATCAACTTGGTTTCGTGATTATGTCTATATCCCTCTCGGCGGCAATCGTCATGGAACAGCCCTTTATATACGCAATATCTTGCTAACCTTTGTTATTAGTGGCTTATGGCATGGTGCTAATTGGACATTTATATTATGGGGCTTTTTACATGGTCTCTACTACTTACCCTTAATGTATTGGCAAAAAAGTAAACAAAACAAAGTAAGCGAACCAACAACAGCTATCGTTGCCCAAGGAAAGTTATGGCCAACGTCGCTTGAACTACGTCAAATGGGCCTAACCTTTCTATTTGTGACCATTGCTTGGGTCTTTTTTCGTGCCGAAAACATTGGACATGCCATCACTTATTGGCAACGACTCTTTTCCTGGCACTTATGGGCACCACCAACAGGTCAATGGTTTCCCTATCTATTTTTAATACTACTCTTTGTAGCCTTTGAATGGATTCAACGAGAACGGGAAAACCCCTTAGCCTTAACTCAAGAAACGCCTACTTGGATTCGCTGGTCAACCTACATGATTGCGGCACTGTTATGCGCCACTTTTTGGGGAACGCCAGTTGATTTCGTCTATTTTCAATTTTAAGTTGTTTAACCTAAACGCTGTCATTCCTGCTCATTTAAAAGTTGTTTAACCTAAACGCTGTCATTCCTACGCAGATGCTGTCCGTTTTTCTTATGTCAACAACCATTTACAGCCCGATCAGGGCTGTCATCCTCGCGAAAGCGGGGATCCACGCCTAAAATCACCTTTATTTCGGCTTCGTTCTCCGCAAATCCTACCCCTCTTAACAAAAACGGACAGCATCTGCGCCGACAGGAACCCACTTATAATCTGACAGCATCATGAACTTCCCACTCTAGCTTATTTCCGTTACACTCGGCCCCCCCTCACACTATCCGCATTACCTTCAACCTATTGCCTTTTCCCCCCTTTCCCGCTATCATATACCCCTTATGCACACAGACCTTATCTTTCTAAAACTCGGTGGCTCTTTAATCACCGATAAGAAATCAATCGAAACCGCCCGCGGTGCCGTCATCGTCCGCCTCGCCCATGAAATCCACCAAGCCCTCGATGCTAACCCCAACTTCCGCCTCATCCTCGGCCACGGCAGCGGCTCCTACGGCCACGTCGCCGCCGCCAAACATAACACCCGCCACGGCGTCGCTACCAAACTCCAATGGCACGGCTTCGCCGCCGTCAGCGACGCCGCCCTCCGCCTCAACCGCATTATCGTCGATGCCCTCCTCATGTCCGGTGTCCCCGCCATGACCATCTCCCCCTCCGCCTCCGCCCAATGCCACAACGGTCAACTCGAATCCATGAGCATCACCTCCGTCCAAGCCGCCCTCCAAGCCGGCATCGTCCCCGTTATCCACGGTGACGTCGCCTTCGATACCGTCCGTGGTGGCACCATCATCTCCACTGAAGAAGTCATGAGCTATCTCGCCCCCCACCTCCAACCCAAATGGCTCCTCCTCGCCGGCGAAACCGAAGGCGTCCTCGGCCCCGATGGCCACTGCCTCGACAAAATCACCCCCCAAACCTACACCGACATCGCCCCCGCCCTCCAAGGCTCAGCCGGTACCGATGTCACCGGTGGCATGGCCAGCAAAGTCATCGCCATGCTCAACCTCACCAACCAACTCCCCGACCTCAACATCCGCATCTTCTCCGGCCACCCCCACGGCCATACCCGCACCCTCCTCTGCAACCCCACCCAACCTATCGGCACCCTCCTCACCGCCTAAAAATCTGTCATTTTTTAACATTTTACCCCCACATCAACCCCCAAGCCTCCTTTGAGAATACCGTCCTTTTTCAACATTTCACTGCCCGCGCTGGAGGTGGCGCGATTTGTTAAATCGCCAGACTTCCAACTAAACACCCCTTCTCACTTCACCAACACCAAAAAATCCGCCCAATCCCCAAAATCCGCGTCAAAACCCACCAAACATCCCCTTCACCAACTCTTAACTCAAACGACCGCATACATGCGACCACACCTCCGGAATAACAGCTCCCCCTTGTTCAGCCACCCACTCTCCCATCGCGTCCCCAAAGAAAAAATGCATAATTCGCACCGCCTCCTCATCTGCCATGGCTAATTCATGCTATTCCTCAGCATGTTTTTGGTAAGTTTCATGCATTGATGGCATTAGCTTTTCCTTTCATTACTCTAAGACCCCCACCACCGCCTCTCTCATCGCCGCTTCCCCCGGTACCCCATACAACCGCTCAAAAACCACCCCAGCCTCATCCACAACCACCATCACCGGATGCCCTCGCACACCGTACCGACTCTGCAATGCCCCCCCGTCAACCGTCGTCGCATCCACATACAAAAAATCAACCTCATCTTCCCATTCAACCTCAAGCCCATTCACGATGGGCCGTACTTGCTCTCAAGGCAGTCAATTATCACTGTAAAAAAGAATAAACTGCGGCCGTGCCCACCGCTCACCCCCCTCCTCGGCCACCTCACTCTGACACGCCACCCCGCCCCACAACAAACCACACACTACCAATACCAATCCTAATCGCCACCATCTCGTCATCATCATACTCCTTAATTACGCGCCGCTTGCATCGCCCGAATATCATCCGACCATTGCCGCTTAATATAATCAATCACCGCCGCCACCTCTTCCTCACTCAACACCCCTTCATACGCCGGCATCTTACTCACCCCCAACGACGAATCAATACGCTCCCCACCTAATAAAATGCTCTCTTCAAGATAACTATCTGGATGATGCCATGTATGCCCCGTCTCATCATGTGGCGGCGCCCGAAAGGAACCATCCTCATTTCGCTCTTGCCAATTCGCCTCCCCTTCTAAATTAACCCCATGACACTCAGCACAATATGTCAAATACACCAACTCCCCCTTATCCATCGCTTCTGTTGCCTCGGCCACAACCCCCTCATCTCGTTCCGATACCACTGCTCGCTCACTACCACCACATCCCACCAATAACCAACCACTTAATAAACAAAACCATAACCAGCGCATCAAATATCTCCTTATTATCTATTTAGATCCAACTGTGACCGCACCATCCCAATCAGATGGCAAAACGGCCGTTGCCAACAAGTCTACCCTTCCCCAATGAAATCGCAACGCCACATCATCCGGAAACGCACTCACCCCTTCCTCCAACACCCGTCGCATCTCCCCCCACCCCTTCTGCCCGCGCCAGCGCAAACTCTCTTCAATATAAGCCGCCGCCGCTAACTTCGCTACCCGCTTCGCCTCCGGCTCATGTGCAAACACCTCATAAATCGCAATCGGTGTCTGCCGTCCCTGCACCCGTACAAAATCTAACCACCGATACGCTCCTAACTCCCCCGATGGTAACAAATTTAACGTATCTTCGCTAATAATAATCGCCGCCCCATACATTTTTGTTAACCCCTCCAGCCGCGAGGCCACATTAACCACATCCCCCAACACGGTCGACGACATCCGCATCTCTGTCCCCACCGTCCCAATCACCACTTCACCACTATGAATCCCAATCCCCGCCCGCAACGCCATATACCCTTCCCCCTCCAACCGCGTGCTATACAACTCCAATCGCTCTTGCATCGCTATCGCCGCCCGTACCGCCGATACCGCCGCCACTTGCTGCTTCAAAGCCAGCGACACCGTGACCGGATCAAACAACGCGATAATCTCATCCCCCACAAACTTATCAATAATCCCCTGATTTTCCTCTATCGGCTGGCTCATCTCATAAAAATAACCATTCAAAAAATTGAGCAGCGCCTGTGGTGTCATCTGTTCCGATAAGGGTGTAAATGCCCGTATATCACAAAACAACAATGCAATATAATCACTTTCGGCACTCCCTAACTGAATATGCTCAATCCCCTCCTTCGCCACCCGATCCAAAAACCGTTGCGGCACAAACTTCTGAAACGCCGTCGATAACCCCTCAACCTGCGTAAATGCCCGCGAAAACCGTGAGGACAAAACCAAAGATTGGCAAAAGATAAAAATAAATACCCCAAAAGGAAACAACGGCGCCGTAAACACCGCCTGTGTACTATATAAAATATCATTCACCAATGTTAATATTAACAACCAATAACCAATCAAAACCAAAATCCCACCCTCTCGCTTACGACTAATCGACAACGCCAACACATACATCGCGTAAGCTGACCCCACTAAGCTCGCTATCTGAAAAACAATCAACGTCCATGCAAAATTGATCGGCGTTGTTAACCACACCAACACCGTAAACAAGCCACCCACTCCTATGAACAATAACCGTATGACATTATGAAACTCATTAGGATACAACGAATACAAAAAAGCAGTGAAAAAGGGAACCGCCAAATAAAAACCACTATAACTTAACCGTATTCCCAATAAAAATGGTATTTCCGGCCATAATTCTAGCAAAATACGCTCACTTGTAACCACTAATCGCACCGCAATAACAAAACAAAATATAGCGAAAAACAAAGGCGATGGATCCGTCCGCCGAAATGCATACAATCCCCAATGGTACAACATCATAATAATTAAACTCCCCAACAAAAAGACATCAAACCCAATCGCCCCCATTTTTGCCCTAAATACCTGCTCCTCATACCCTAAATAAATATGATCCCAAATCCCCCCCGATGGGTCATGATAATTCGACACTTGTATACTAATCAAAACCTCTTCTTCCGCCGGTCGAAATGTCACCATGCGGGCGCGTAATGTCGGCTCAGTCACCTCGGCCGACACCCCCACCTCCCCATTCACCAACACCAACTCATCATCCACCCATAACGCATACGACGTCCCCACCGATGGCATCTGTAAACCATAATCACGCCCCACCTCTGGTAACCGCACCCGCATCTGGTAAGTCCCATGCCCCACCCCAGCTAACATCACCTCCCCAACCCGCTCCCCCTGCCACCCACGGGGCACAACAATCAAACCTGTACGCTCCCTCTCTTCCCCTGGCACCACCAACTCATCCCAATAAAAAACCCACTCCCCACTCAAACTCACTAAACCATCCTGCTCAAATGACCATTGCCGCAAATCAATCTCCCCACCTTCCACCATCGGGCGCGCAACACCTCTCCCCGTACATCCCCCCAATGTTAAACCCATGACTACTATTACCCACAACCACTTTGTTCGCATCCGCATGAATAATCTCATCAACCTTTACTGACCTTAAATGTCAATTTCATCCCCCCATTGTACCTGAATACTTGCCAAATCCCACTGCTTCAAATAGACTACAAAAAGATAGCTATTTTACCTAACCTAAGCTCGACAATCCCCCCCTCCTCCCAACATCATTTCGAGCGCAGTTCAATCCGCCCCTCCCTCGACAAGCCTCACCCCTAAATCAAGGATTGAACGAAGTTGAGAAATCTACCCTAACAACACATCAACCCAACTCATCTACAGGTTTAATTCATTATCGAACTCAGGTTACCTAACAATAAGGAGAAATCATGACAATACCACCTAAACTACAAACAATCATCGAAGACTTTGGCTACTGTCAAGGCCAAGAAAAACTCGAATACCTCCTCGAATTTTCCCAAACGCTCCCCCCCCTCCCCGAATGGCTCGAAGACAAACGGGATGATATGGACCAAGTCCATGAATGTATGTCTCCTGTCTTTATCTACGCCCAAACAGAGAATAATATCGTTACCTTCCACTTCGATATCCCCGCTGAAGCCCCTACCGTCCGTGGCTTCGCTTCTCTCCTCAGCGAAGGACTCAACGGTTCTACCATCGAAGAAATCCAAGCCGTCCCCCTTGATATCTACCGCCCAATGGGCCTGCATAAAGTGATAACCGGCCAACGTCTGAACGGACTAAGTGCCGTCATCGCCCACATGAAAGCTTTACTTTGACAACATTTTCGCTTTCGTCTACAATCATATCTCTACCTATCCACTATAGACGGTACAATCGAACTGCTTTAAGCTTTACCCATTTTTGCCTAACCCACTCGGCCCAAAATCGCGGTCAAAGCATTAGCCCAAATAGTCATCTTCCCACCGACTATTTCTACTTTTAAATCTATAAATATTTTTGAGAGGTTTCCACTGAGATGAAAGAGTTTACAACTGACAAAATCCGTAATGTTGCTTTACTATCCCACAATGGTGCAGGCACAACAACCTTTGTTGAACGTGCTTTATTCTTTACCAACGCCATTAACCGTATGGGCAGTACTCAGAAAGGGACCGCCGTCATGGACTTCGAAGAAGAAGAAATCGAACGGAACGGTTCTATCGCCACCGCCCTCGCTCACATCGAATGGCGTAACACCAAAATCAACATCCTCGATACACCTGGTTATGTCGATTTTATCGGTGAAGTCAATGCCGCCCTCGCCGTCGCTGACGGGGCTATGATCTTTGTCGATGCCATGGCGGGTGTTGAAGTCGGCACTGAAGTCGTCTGGCAAGCGGCCAAAGAACGCAACCTCCCCCGCGTTCTCGTCATCAACAAAATGGATCGCGATAATGCCCGCGTCCAACGTGTCTATAAAAATGTCGTCGAACACCTTGATGGTAACTTCGTCCCCCTCCAAATCCCTATCGGTGAAGGCCCAGACTTTAAAGGTGTCATCGATCTCCTCGCTATGCAATGTCGCTTAGGTGATAACGACGAACGGCAACCCATTCCTGATGATATGCTTGCCGCCGCCAAAGAAGCCCGCGCCGCCTTAGTCGAAGCCGCCGCCGAAGGGGATGACACCCTCATTGAAAAATTCCTCGAAGATATCCCTCTCGATGATGACGAAGTCTTGGCTGGCTTAAAATCCGCCATGCAACAAGATATCGTCGTTCCCGTCCTCTACAGTGCCCCCGAAGCGGGCATCGCCGTCGGCCCCATGCTTGGCGCCCTCTCCCGCCTCATGCCCGCCCCCAATGAAGCCGGCCCCTTCACCGTTACCAACGAAGATGGCTCTACCTCCGAATATGAGGTCTCTGATGACTCCCCACTCACCGCCTTCGTCTTCAAAACCCGTGAAGATCCTTACGGTAAACTAAGCTACTTACGTATCTTTGGCGGCATCCTCGAATCAGATAGCCGTGTTGAAAATGTTAATCGTGAGGAAGAAGTCCGTGTCGGCTCCCTCCAAATTTTGCGAGGCAAAGAACAATTAAACGTCCCTCGGCTCCACAGTGGTGATATCGGCGTCGTCGTCAAACTTGGCGACACCGAAACCAATGATACCCTCACCGCTGGCACTAAACATACCCTTCCCCCTACCCCCCAACCCCATCCCATCTCCTCCTTCGCCATCCACGCTGTCAGCCAATCCGATGTCGCCAAACTTAGCCAATCGCTCAATCGCTTAGTCGATGAAGACCCCACACTCAGTTGGCACACCGAAACAGCAACGCATGAAACTATCCTCTCCGGTATGGGTGTCACCCACCTCAACGTCGCCATCAAAAAAGCAGAATCAAAGTTTGGTATCCATCTAACCACCACTATCCCCACCGTTCCCTATAAGGAAACTGTCACCAAAACAAGTAGCGCTGAATACACCCACAAAAAACAAACTGGTGGCGCCGGCCAATATGCCCGCGTCTTCCTCCGTGTTGAACCCTCTGATGATGAAGAATTTGCCTTTGAATCAGAAATTTTCGGCGGCGCTATCTCCGCCCCCTTCGTCGCCGCTACAGAAAAAGGATGCCGCCAAGCGCTAGAAGCTGGCCCCTTAGCTGGCTTTCCCGTCACCGGCGTCAAAGCCGTTGTCTATGATGGTAAGGAACACCCCGTCGATTCTAAAGAGATCGCTTTCCAAGTGGCTGGCCGTGAATGTATCCGCAAAGCCATGTTGAGCGCCGGCCCCATGCTGCTTGAACCCATTTACTCTGTCACCATCACCGTCCCCGCCGATAACATGGGCGATATTCTCGGCGATCTCAACACCCGTCGTGCCCATATCCAAGGCATGGATCAAGAAGGAACCAAATCAATCATTCGCGCCGAGGTACCTTTGGCTGAAATGCAAAGCTACCAAGCTGACTTGCGATCCATGACCCAAGGCCGTGGCGTCTTCGGCATGCAATTCCACACTTATGGCCGAGTTCCTACCCATGTCCAAGAACAAATCGTGGCTAAACTCAAAAAAGATTCCGATGAATAATAAACACTCAGTCCTATTTGCTCAACAAATAGCCACATCTACTGTTTAAAATTTTTTTGACCAGTACCACAGAACCCAAAAGATATTCCTATTCCTTCTTTCTTTCTTTTGGGTTCTTTTGCGCATATTTCACAACTTGATACCAGCTTTTATGGCATAATGAAAGAATAATTTAATGTCATTAATCTAATTAGTACTATTGGCTATCAACCAATAGTACCAAATGTTAAATAGATTACTGTTTTTGTGTCAATTTCAGTTATCTTGGTAGGATAAGTTGTTTAACTTAAAAAGTTAGCACTTCTAATTCAACAACTTCAACGTATTAAATGACATATTTTCAAGATCAAAGATTGATAATATGTAGTTTAATACAGTTACAACTCCTTCATAATAAAAAGGATAACATAATAACTTTTATTCTTAATGATTATTTTGCCTACTATTTACCATTAATCCACTAAAACATAACATCAATAAGCAAAATATTCATCAATTTAGCCATTATAATACAACCCAATATAGCCAATAACTAATAAAACATTAAAACGCAGGAGATAAATATTTAAATGCCCTTACCTATCCGCTACCTAGCAACTCTCATATTCAGCTTGTCTTTATTATTAGCTGCTTGTTCGCCAACACCACCAACAAATAACAATGACGCCACCACTGACACAGCTAACCCCACCGTCTCAGTTGAAACAAATGAAACAACTGATCCCTCTGAATCAACCTCAAGCGGTAGCGCAGACCCTACAGTTGACCACTCGGACCGCGAAACCACCGCCAGCTACCACAGCAACCTCCTCGGCCTCGAAGTCGACTACCCCGCCAATTGGTTCGCCCTCGAACAAGGCGCCTTTATTATGATCTTCTCCGACGAAACAATGGCCCAAGCCAATACCCCTGACGGCCCCTACGGCTACATCACCATAACTAGCAATGATATCGCCGCTATGGACTTCCCCACCAACCCCACCAGCCAAGATATCGTCGATTTCCTCAATGAAAAAATGCTCCCCGGTATGCAAGACGCCGAATTAATCGCCGCACCAGCTACCATCACTGTTGCTGATGCCCCTGGCGCTCAAATGATTGTCCGCAACCAAGATGATACCGGCCAACCATTAGACAATACCTTTACCCTCTTCATTCTTGAAGACCAACTCCTTCTCGCTTATAGCTCTACCCCCACCGAAAATATAGCTGAGTTCAACCCAATCTTCAATGACGTCATCAACAGTGCCCAACTAAAAGCCCCTGATCTCAGTTTAGTCGAGGGCATTACCCTCGCCGATAGCCTCTCCCGTAGCCATAACACTGAAATTGACTACTCTACTGAAACCATCCCTCCCATGGGTGGCGTCCACCATCCCAGTTGGCAAAACTGCGGTATCTATGATAAACCTGTTGAAGCAAAACATGTCCTCCACTCTCTCGAACATGGCGCTGTCTGGCTCGCTTATCAACCCGATATCGACGCCGATGCCCTCGCCTCTCTACAAGCTATCGTCGCCGATCAAAGCTATGTCGTTATGGCCCCCTACCCCAATTTATCCCATCCTGTCGTCCTCACCGCTTGGGGTGTCCAACTAACCATCGATGACCTCACCGATTCACGAATTGCTGAATTTGTTGAAAAATACCAAGAAGGCCCACAAACACCTGAACCAGGGGCCACCTGTGGTAGTGGCGTTGGTCGGCCAATAGAAAAATAAATTTGGCCTAAATGATGTATCAAGATATACTTAACCATGCTTTTTCGGTGCCATCATTATGCCCGTGACAAGATTTCACCTATTTCCGAAAAATGATAATCCAATGGTGGACATATTATGACAAATGCACAACTTTCAAAATTAGTCAATCGTCACGAACCTCATGCGATTCTTGATGAAATAAAAGAAATTTTGCTTCTGATCGATAAAGATTTTGATCTAGAGTCGATTGATGTCGCTTATCAAAGCACCATCAATCTGTTTGCTGGTAACTATCCTGGCTACCAAGCTTGCAATACGGAATACCACGATCTCAGCCATGCCATCGATACCTGCCTTACCATGGCCCGCCTCATTCATGGCGCAACTTTGTGTGGTGAAAGCTTCAACAATCGCAACATCTACCTCAGTCTAACCTCCGCCCTCCTCCATGACTCTGGCTTCATCCAAGAAGAAGATGACCTCCAAGGTACCGGGGCCCAATACACGGCCAGCCATGTCCAACGTAGCATCGATTTCATGAATGTCTTTGCCCAAAACCCCAAACACACCTTCACCGCAGACGAACTCGAAGCTAGCCGCGCCATGCTCCTCTGCACAGACCTCGCCTACACCATGGATGAAGTCGTCTACCCCTCCTCCGAGGTTGAGTTGCTTAGCAAATTGCTTGGCGCCGCTGACTTAATGGCCCAAATGGCTGACCCCAACTATCTCCAAAAACTTCTCTTCCTTTATAACGAATTCCGTGAAGCTAAAATCGGTAATTATGCCAGTGAAATAGACCTCCTCCGCAAAACAGTTGGCTTCTACGATCTCGTCGCCCTCCGCCTCGACCCCCTTAACGAAATGCTTGACCGCTATAGCCGTGCCCATTTTTCAGCGCGCTGGAACATAGAAGAAAATATGTACCAACGCGCTATCGAAAAACGGCGTCAATATCTGCTTGAAATCGTTAACGAACCAGATCCACGCGTCTACTTAATCTAAACGATAAACCCAATCATTAAATAAGGTGGTTAAATCACAGTCGCAATGCGTCTCGGCCAGCGCCTGATACCCCTCCGCCGTCGCAATCCCCCATAAATATTGATCATAATAATCGCGCATAAAGTTACCAAACGCTTCCTCACCCATCACCTCCTGTAACGTTAATACAAAAATCGGCCCTCGGCCATAAACAATCGCCCCGTAAGCCGCCTCCTCATACTCAGCCACCGGCATCCCAATCGGTACCGGCTGTGCCCCAAAACTGTTCCAACGCGCTTGAAATGATAACGCCGCCCGCTGCCCCATCTCCTCCCCATACTCATCCACAAAATAAGCCCACGTCGCATATTGTGCCATCGCCTCATCCAACCACGGCTCATCCAACTGATCATTCCCAATCATCCCGTAAAACCATTGATGCCCCACCTCATGCACCGTCGTCGTTTCCAATGACTCATACCGTTGTGGCACATAAATCCGATTTGTATTCACAATAATACCAGGATACTCAATCCCCAACGCCCGCGTCGGCGAACTCGCTAAATCAAACTCCGTATACGCATACGGCCCAAACCGCTCCTCAAAATGCACCATTGATGCTAACGCATGTTGCAAAACATTCTCTACCCCTTCTAACTCCTCACTAAAACCATAACTATTGACCGTCGTCTCTCCCACCGTAGCACTTAATTTGATAAATTGCGGACTACCAATCATATAAAAATCACGCGCCGGCCCCATCGCATAGGTCGTTACGCGTCGCTCACCCACCAAATGCTCATCAATCACCACCCCCGATGCCGCCAAAACCAACTCTTCCGGCATCTGCACTTGCACCACATAAAAGCTCGTATCCGCATACACCACATCCCCCGATGTTGGCGCAATCTCAATATTCCAGCCTTCATCATCATACACCGCAATCATCGGATAAAAATGAGCCAACGCCAAAATATCATCATCATAAATAAATTCCCCATAATTACCCCCCTGCTCCGTCGGTACCCCCACCACAAAATCCATCTCCACCACCACTGAATCACCCGGCAACAACGCCTCGGCCAACGGCACCCGCACCGCACTCCCCCGCAACGACAACTCCGGCTCCACGACCACCCCATCCACCCGCACATTGCTCACCTCAGAACTACCTGCCGCCAGTTGCGGAAATAACCGAAAATAAATCTCATCCAAAGCCACATCTTCCCGATTCGTATACTGCACCGCCTCACTCCCCATCAATTGACTCAAATTCTCCCCAATCATCACCTCAATATGATAAACCGAAGCCCCATGTAACCCCTCCAATATCTCCCGCTCACCGCTAATCAATCCCCCCGCAAACAGCGACCGATCATCCCAGGCTAAATCCGCTAACACGATAGGTACATCACTCACCACCGTCGTCGCCGTCGGCGCCACCTCCTCAATCGCCCCTCCCGTGACAACAACTTCTCCCCCATCACTTTCTCCCCCCGTCTCACTCACTTCGGTTGCCACCGCCGCCGTCGCCGGCGGCGTCGTCTCCTCCAAAATAACTGGCGTGACCACCACATCCTGACTCCTGCAACTCACCAGCCACAACACCATCACCAAATATCCATATCTACGCCACATTAAACACCCTTCCTAACTAAAATTAAATTATCATAACCATCTACGGTGGCCACCCACCCCGGCCGCACCACCGTCGTCGTATCATACTGTACCACGACCGCCGGCCCCGGTAATTCATCCCCTGCCCGCAATAAAGAACGCTCATAAATTCTCGTCTTCAGCCCCTCATCACCCCCAAACCAGACCAGCTCTTCTCCCACCTGCGCTTGCCTCCCATCCCCTTCACTCGGCTCACTATAAGCCAATGTCGGCGCCAACGCCTCCGCCACCACCGCTAACCGCGCCGTCACCACCTCAACCATCGCCGTCTGCCGGTACCCATAACGCCGCTCATGCGCCGCATGAAATGCTTCAATCACCACCCCCACACGATTCTCGGCCTCAACCACAACCGTTAACTCATGCGATTGCCCCGCATACCGCATATCCAACTCATACCGATAACTTAAAACGTCAGCATCATACCCCTCGGCCACCATCTCTCTCTCCCCCCGCGCCCGCAACCTCGCCTGCACACCCGCCAACTCCGCCGCCACCACCTCATCCCCACTCTCTAACCTCACCATCATCGTCTGCGAAAAATCCTTCGTCGGTGCCGCCACCAACATCCCCAACGCCGATAACACCCCCGGCACCGCCGGCACCAACACCCGATTCACCCCCAACCCCTCGGCCAACGCACACCCATGCAACGGCCCCGCCCCACCAAACGCCACCAACGTAAAATCACGCGGATCATACCCCCGCTCCACCGAAATCCGCCGAATCGCCCGCTCCATCGTCGCTTGCGCCACCGATACCACCGCCCACGCCGCCACCACCGCCGACACCCCTCCCATCTCCTGCCCCAAACGCCCTAACGCTTCTTCTGCCCGCTCCTTATCCAAACGCATCTCCCCCCCTAAAAAATGCGCCGCCTGCAAATAACCTAAAACCACATTCGCATCCGTGGTCGTCACCCACAAATCAGCCCCTAATCGCGCTACTTCCGGCAATGTCTCTACTTCCTGAACCCCATAACAAATCGGTCCCGGAGCCGCCCCCGCACTCTGCGGCCCCACTTGCAACACCCCACCCATATCAACATGAGCCAAACTGCCACCTCCCGCCCCCACCGTATGAATATCAATAATCGGCAAACGCAATGGCAACGACACAATTTCACCATCCGTCGTTAACGGTAACCGCCCCGGACACAAAGCCACATCTGTACTCGTCCCCCCCATATCAAACGTAATAATCTGCTCGTAACCACTCAAACCAGCCACATATTGCGCCCCCACCACCCCACCCGCCGGTCCCGATAACGCCGTGCGAATCGCCTGCTCACTCGCTGTCGCTGCCGGAATCAAACCACCATTACTTTGCATCACCGTTAATGGCCGTGGGGCCACCCCCCGCGCCAACCGTCCTAAATAACGACTCATTTTCGGCGCCACATACGCATTCATCACCGTCACCGCCGTCCGCTCATACTCCCGATACTCCGGCAATATCTCCGTCGATAACGATAACACCCGCTCCCCCCAATCGGGATGCGCTCGCAACCGCTCGCCAATCATCTGCTCATGCTCAGGATGCAAAAACGAAAACAATAAACAAACCGCCACCGCCTCAATCTCACTCGTTACAATCTTGGCCACCACCGCCTCAATCTCGGCCTCCCCCAATCTCACCAACACCTCCCCCTCCGCCGTCACCCGCTCCTGCACCCCCAACCGCCACGCGCGTGGCACCAACGGCGCCCCCTTCTGCGGCACCAACGCATAAATATCAGGCCGATTCTGCCGCCCAATCGCCAACACATCTGTAAATCCCGCCGTTGTAATCAACGCCACCTTCGCCCCCCGCCGCTCTAACAATGCATTCGTCGCCACCGTCGTCCCATGCACCACCGCTGTCTCTTCACCCACCCCTAAATAGGCCATGCCCTCCAATATCGCTGTCGCAGGATCGATGGGGGTGCTTAACTGTTTGTGGATGCGAAAACGGCCGTTACCCTCCAACCACACAAAATCTGTAAATGTGCC
>DATHYN010000101.1:0-34000 GCA_035459145.1 Anaerolineae bacterium
GGTGGGAAGGTGGTGTTTTGTATGAGGGATGTTTTGTATGGGGTGGGGTTATGAGTGGATTCCCGCGTGCGCGGGAATGACAGTTGTAGGGGATTTGCTATTGTGATGGTGTGTAGGGGGAAGGTTTGGTGGTTTTGACGCGGATTTTGGGGATTGGGCGGATTTTTGGTGTTGGTGAGGGGAGGAGGGGTGTTTGGTTGGAAGGCTGGTTTGGCTAATCGAGGTGCAGATTAATAAATGCGGGGGTGATTTGTTGGGGGAATTGGGGTTGGTTTGGGGGGTGAAGGTAGTACGATTTAGCAAATCGTACTACCTTCGGGGGGTTAGCCGGCGTTGGTGATGAGGCTGACGAGGATGGCGGTGAAGGCGAAGACGAGGAGGAGGCCGCGGATGATAATAATCGGAATGGCACCGATGAGGATGACGATGGCGGTTTTGCCGTTGTCGATATCGAGGCCTTGGCGGACGGCGACGAAGGCGGCGGCGATGCTCCAGATGGCGACGGCGATGCTGATGAAGACGCCGATGAAGGGGATGAAGCTGAGGATGCCGAAGGCGTAGGGGGCGTTGGCGAAGCCGAGGACGCGGAGCATTTCACCTAAGTCTGCTTTGCCGCCAAAGAAGCGGGTGCCAACAAAGTTGGTGATGATGGCCCAAAAGGCCCAGAGGAGGAGGCCGCCGATGATGTTGCTGATGACGACGGAGATGAGGCCGTTGTCACTGGCAGCACCGGTGCCGAGGCCAAAGAGGATATTGGAGACGACGACGACGAGGCCGGCTTGGATGAGGGCGCTTTGGTCGGCTTCTATTTCTTCGAATGTGTTGGCGTCTAGTTTGAGGACGCCGAGGATACGGTTGAGTAACATAATTTATGCTCCTATTAGATAGATTGTCAATAAAATAAGCTAGAGTGGAAAGTTCCACATGTTAGATAGATTGTAAATAACCTGAATTCGATCATTAATTAAGCCGGTGTAAGAGTTGAAGAGGGTGTCATTAGGGCAGATTTCTCGACTTCGTTCAATCCTTATTTTAAAGGTGCTGTTTTTCTGGTGTAAGGCGGATTGAACTGCGCTCGAAATGACGTTGGGAGGGGGGATGAATAGTTGACCTCTGGTGTAAGAGTTGATTAGGGTGTCATTAGGGTAGATTTCTCGACTTCGTTCAATCCTTATTTTAAAGGTGCTGTTTTTCTTTTGTAAAGCGGATTGAACTGCGCTCGAAATGAGGTTGGGAAGAGAGAGTGGATAGTTAACCTCAGGATTGGATAGTATTATATAGAAAAGCCCCCACATTGTGGAGGCTTATTTAGGGTTAGGCGAATGAGGTGGCTTTGCGGTTTTGCCGCCGCCGGTATAAGCGCCAGATGGCGATGATAAAGATGATGCCGAAGATAACGCCAAGGATGGGGATGAAGATGGCGAGGATGGAGAGGAAGATGGCGAAGATGTCTTCGATGAGGCTGACGAGCCAGTTGCCAGTGCCAGCGGTGGTGGCGGTAACGGCGGGGCGGACTAAGCCTTTGGTGGTGTGGACGCTACCGGCAACTAAGAGGCCGGCGCCGGCGGCGATGAGAGGATGGATGTCGGTGATGATGTTGGCGTTGGCGGCGAAGAGGAAGGCGCCGGCGGCGGGGCGGATAAAGGTGTGGATGACGTCATTGACGGTATCGGCGGCGGGAACTTTGTCGACGAGCATTTCAATGAAGAGGAGGATGGTGAGTAGGCCGATGACCCAGGGGTTAGAGATTAGGTTGTAGGGCTCGGCTAAGTTGACGAGTGGGTCGTGGAGGGGGAAGCGAGCGGCAAGGGCGACTAATAAGAGGGGGATATAAGCGTTGAGTCCGGCGCTACTAGAGAGGCCAAAGGCGGCGCTGATACCGTTGAAAGCGGAAATAACATCCATGATTTGTTTCTCCTTTTTATTGTAAACCTGGTATCCCAGTTAGGGTGCCAGTTAGAGAGTAACGAATATAGTCGATAAGTGCTATTTGGGTGATGGTGATGAGTAACCCACCCATGATGGGTAAAATAAGTTGTTGCCAACGTGTGGCTTGGGCATCCCAAGCGAGGGCGATCATAAGAAAAATCATATTTAGGCTGGTTAAGATAATGATTAAGCCTAAAGCTGATACTAATGCCATTACGTATAAAACGACTGGTTGGTTGCTCAAAACGGCGATAGTGACGACGATAAGGAGGAAAATGAGGCTGATGAGTTCGCCCCAATTGAGGATTGGTTGGCTTTGGTGGTCTTTCCAGAGCGTTTCGGCGAGGGCAGGAAAGAGGCCGATGCCCATGGCGAGGCCGGTGCCCATACCGGTGAGGAGGCGGAGTTCGTTGCTGGGGGTATAGAGGCGGGGGGTGTTGGCGAAGAAGTGACTGTAGGAGTTGAGGCCATCGAAGCCCATAATGGCGATGAGGCCGAGGAGGAAGAGGCCGATGCTCCAGTGGGGGTAGCTGGCCCAGCGGCGGCGGCCGGCGAGGATGAGGGGGAGGAAGGTGAAGGCGAAGCCGAGGTACATGCCGGTACAGCGGGCGCAGAGGGGTAATTGGCGGCCGGCGATGGCGAAGGAGCGGTCGGTGATGCGGTGGCAGACGGCGTAGCCGATGTAATCGGCGGTGGTGAGGGGGAGGTGGTCGGGGTCGAGGTGGAGGTTATTGCTGACGGTTTGCCAACCGACAAGGATTAGGCTGATGAAGGCGATGGTGAAGATGAACCAGCGCCGCTTGTTACGGCGGGGTGGGTGGTGATTTGGTGTTGTTGTTTCGGTGATGGAGGAATTGTTCATCGGTTTGCTCTGTTTGTATCTGGTTTCATAATTGTATTATAACAGATTTTGGAAGTGGGGGGGAAAGGGGTGCTAATTTTGTCTACAGTTATTGAAATTTGTGATTATGTTGATTATAATGTGGATGATTATCCACATTATGAGTGAGGTTTGTTGATGAAAACAGTTCAAATGACAATTGATGAGCGTTTATTGCACCAAGTTGATGAAGCGGTGGCTGTGTTGGGGACGAATCGTTCTGCTTTTATACGTGATGCTTTAGAATCGGCATTAAAAAATTTACAGATAGAACAGATGGAAAAAAAGCATCGGGCTGGTTATGAGAGCCAACCGGTGGTAAGTGGTGAGTTTGATATTTGGTATGATGAACAAATTTGGGAAGAAGAGTAAGCAGATGAAACGTGGTGAAATTCGTTGGTATACATTTAAACCACCTGATAAACGTCGTCCAGTTGTTATTTTGACGCGCAATTCAGCAATACCAGTATTAACGGGTATTACGATTGCGCCATTGACGACGACTATTCGAGATATCCCAACAGAGGTTTTGTTGACACCAGAGGAGGATAATGTGTTACAAGTATCTGTCGTTAATCTTGATAATATACAAACTGTGCCTAAGCATAAAATTGATGGGCTTATAGCTACATTATCATGGGGGCAAATGCAGGCAATTGAACGTTCTATTTGTTTTGCGTTGGGTATAGATAATTATATATAGTTATCTATACGATTGGTTATTTGTTGATGTATTTGCGTTGCCACTCAAATAGTTTGTTCATGGCGTCTAGGGGGGTCATTGACATGACATCGAGGGCTTCGAGTTCATCGAGGAGGGGGCTGGATTGGGGGAAGAGGGCCATCTGTTTGCCACGGTTGAGGTGGCTGGGGGTGACGGTGGTGGTGGGGGCGTGGGCTTCTAAATCGATGAGGATATCTTTAGCCCGATGAATGACGTCGCGGGGAAGGCCAGCGAGCTGGGCGACGTGGATGCCGTAACTGCGGTCGGCACCGCCGGGGATGATTTGATGGAGGAAGACGACATCGTCCCCTTCTTCGGCGACGGCGACGTTGTAGTTGGCGACATCGGGGAAGAGGTCGGCGAGGCCGGTGAGTTCGTGGTAGTGGGTGGCGAAGAGGGTGCGGGGGCGGAGGCGGGGGTGGTTGTGGAGGTATTCGACGATGGCCCAAGCGATGGAGAGGCCGTCGTAGGTGCTGGTGCCACGGCCGATTTCATCGAGGACGAGGAGGGAGCGGTCGGTGGCGTGGTTGAGGATGGCGGCGGTTTCGACCATTTCGACCATGAAGGTGGAGCGGCCGGCGTGGAGTTCGTCGTGGGCGCCGATGCGGGTGAAGATGCGGTCGACGAGGCCGATGTGGGCTTCATCGGCGGGGACGAAGCTACCGATTTGGGCCATGAGGCTGATGAGGGCGGCTTGGCGGAGGTAGGTACTTTTACCGGACATGTTGGGGCCGGTGATGAGTTGGATGCGGCTGTCGCTGAAGTCGGTGTTGTTGGGGACGAAGCGGGTGAGGGAGGCGGTGCGTTCGACGACGGGGTGACGGCCGTTAATGATGTTGAGGCGGACATCTTCGTAGAGGTGGGGGCGGGTGTAGGCTTGGCTGGCGGCGATTTCGCCCATGCTGGCGGCGACGTCGAGGTGGGCGATGGTTTGGGCGGTGGCGAGGAGGCGGGGGGCGTCTTGGGCGACGCGGTTGCGGAGTTCGGTGAAGAGGCGGCGCTCGATTTCTAAAATTTGTTCTTCGGCGTTGAGGATAAGGGTTTCGTACTCTTTGAGTTCGGGGGTGATGTATCGTTCGGCGTTGGTGAGGGTTTGTTTGCGGATGTAATGTTGGGGGACGTTATCGCTGTGGGTACGGGTGACTTCTATATAGTAGCCGAATACTTTATTGAAGCCTACTTTGAGGGAGCCGATGCCGGTCTTTTTGCGTTCGGAGGGTTCGAGGTTGGCGACCCAATCGCGGGCGTGGGCGCTGGCGTCGATGATTTTATCGAGTTCGGCGGCGAAGCCGTAGCGAATAAAGCCGTGTTTGTTGAGGTGGTTGGGGGCGTCTTCTTCGAGGGCGTCGTTGATGATTTGGGCGATTTCGGGGCAGGGGTCGAAGCGGGGGGTGAGGCGGCCGAGGGTTTCGTTTTGGTTGGTGAGGGCTTGGAGGGCGGGAATGGTGGCGAGGGCGACACCGATTTGGGCGATGTCGCGGGGGGTGGCGAGGCCGCTGATGGCGCGGTTGGTGAGACGTTCGAGGTCGGGGATATTTTTGAGGGCTTGGCGGATATCGGCGCGGAGGAGGCCGTGGTTGAAGGCGGCTTCGACGAGGTCGAGGCGTTGATTGAGTTCGTCGGCGTCGAGAAGGGGGCGAACGACATTTTGGCGGAGGCGGCGGGCACCCATCGGGGTGACAGTTTTGTCAATGACGCCGAGGAGGGAGTTGTTTTTCTGGCCGTCGAGGGCTTGGGTGAGTTCGAGGTTGCGGCGGGTGGCGGTATCGAGGGCCATGTAGCCGCTGGTTTGGTAGGTGGCGAGCCGTTGAATTTGGTCGATGCGCCCTTTTTGGGTTTCTTGGAGGTAGTGGAGGAGGCCACCAGCGGCGCAGGTGGCTAACATTTTGCCTTCGCAACCGAAGCCGTCGAGGGTATGGACTTCGAAGTGGCGGAGGAGGGTTTGGCGGGCGTTGCTGTGTTCGAAGCGCCAGGCGGGAATGCGGCTGACGGCAGGGATGCCGGCTGGGGGAGGGGTGTCGTCATCGGGGAGGAGGATTTCGGCGGGGGCGAGACGGGCGAGTTCTTCGTCGAGGTCGCGGATGTAGGTGAATTGGGTGGTGGCGAATTCGCCGGTGGTGATGTCGGCGTAAGCGAGGCCGGCTTTGTCGTCGAGATAGTAGATGGCGGCGAGGTAGTTGTTTTGGTCGGCGGCAAGCATGCCGGGTTCGAGGACGGTCCCGGCGGTGAAGACGCGGACGACTTCACGGGGCATGAGACCTTTAATGGGTTCGGTGCCGACTTGTTCGCAGAGGGCGACTTTGTACCCTTTGGCGATGAGTTTAGCGATGTAGCCCTCGGCCGCATGGTGGGGCACACCGGCCATCGGCACCCGTTGACCTTTGCTGACGTTACGGCCGGTGAGGACGAGGTCGAGTTCTTGGGCGGCGGTTTCGGCGTCGGCGTCGAACATTTCGTAGAAGTCGCCGAGGCGGAAGAAGAGGATAGCGTCTTGGTATTGGGCTTTGATATCGAGGTATTGGCGGCGGACGGGGGTTACTTTTTTCTTTTTAGGCATATATGTTGAAATATTTTATTGGGTTGATGGCTCGTCAAAAATTAAATATGTATATTTTTATCGAAAATATGATGAGATGGATTCATGCGGGTATTATAAGTGAGGTTGAGGGATTTGTCATCTTTGGTCTTATGTGTCTGGTTCCCAAACTCCCCACCAATTGATTGTGCCATCTAGTGAGCCGGTTATAAAGTAGCGGTTGTTGTTGCCCCAAACGGCCGTTGTGACATCCCCTTCATAAACAGACCAATTTCGTAGTAAGTCCATTGTTTCAGAATTATAAAGTGCGAAATTAGCCTGAGGGCCGTCCGACCGATAAACGGTGTTGTTGCCAACTAAGAGGAGGTTTTGATCGGGAGATAATGCGGCGGTTAGAATATGATGCACACTTTCCCACTTTCTAAGTTTTAGCTCTGAATCAACAATTGACCAGACCATGGCTGGTGACCCACCGATAAAAATAGTATCTTCGGTTAGAAATGTGGCTGTGCTGGCATGGGTTGTCGGATCCCATATTTGTTCGAGGGTGCCATCAGAGACAGTCCATAGCCCAAGTCTGCCTCTTAAATCGGCTAAAAGAAGGCCATCGTTAAGCTCAAGAAATCTATAAAGGCCAACTTGATAGGGTATATTAGTGGCGTCATTATTAATAAGTAGCGGTTCGAGTGAGTTTAGGCGGGTGGCATTGGTCAATTGCCAAATATCAGCTTGGCAATCTTGGGTGGCTACAGCTACTGTTGTGCCCGTTACAAAATGCAAATCGATAATGGGGCTGGTGTAGTCATCAAAGTAACCATTTAAGGCACCCGTTGCTGGCAGTTGCCATTCAATGCTACCATCAGCATGGCCGACGGCGATTGTTTGGCCAGCAGGGGAAAAGGCAACAATTGCTTGGGGATAAAACCGAACCAAACGGCCATCTTGTGCTCGCCGCAACTCGGTGCCATCCAATTTTTTGACAGCCAGCCATTGTTCATCTGCTGATAGGTTTATCTCTAAAATTGGCCCATTAAAAATACGTTCGGTTTGTAATAAGGCGCCGTTGTCAACTTGCCAGACGTTGATAACCCCAGTTTGCGAGCCGGTGGTAATCGTTTGGCCATCAGGGGAAAAGGCAAAGGTATTAATACCTTGTTCGGGAAGGGTATAGAGGTGTTGGCCGGTATTTGCTTGGTAGATGGCCACGGCTGTATACAGTTGTGGTTCATCACCATAGCCATACGCTCGAAAATGCACGGCTAGTCGCTGACCATCGGGTGAAAAGCGAGGGTATACCTTGGGTGGTTGAGGGGGGTGATTGATGTATCGTTCATCACAAGATAAAAGGAAACGTTGTTCTTCTGCTAACCAAGTTTGGGCGGGGATTGTGTATTGTAGAGCGCCATCAGGGATGGTATAGACGGAGACGGTGCCCCCTTCGTTATCGAAATAATCAAAGGCATCAACACCAATGGCTAATTGACGACTATCAGGCGAAAAAGTGAGTTGTAGCACTTGACTGGGGGCGTCATCGGTGTCGCGCCCGACAATTGTTAGGACAGGGGTGGTTTGACCGAAGGGATAAATCTCTACATCAGGGCCAATGCCAATGGCTAACCAACTCAGATCGGGTGATACAGTAAAGGCATAGACAGGGTCATATTGATGAATTAATTGACCATTGCTTACTTGCCACAAATATAGGTTGTCACCAAGAAATTGGGTAGGATTCCGTTGGTGGGTTAATAAGTATTGATTATCTGGGGTGAAGCGGATTGGTTGGTGGTCGGCGGTATCGGGTAAGGTGTGTAAAAGGGTGTTGTCAAGGCGATTTCTGATTTGGAGATGGCCGTTGTTGTCTTGGCTTGTTGTCCATTGTTCGTTAGGGGGGAGTTTATGGAGAACGGTGGCGGTGGTGGATTGGAGTGGGTTTCCTAATTGGCTGGCGACTTGTTCATAAATGCCGGTTGAGGTTTTAAACCAAAGTTGGTCTGAATTGGTTTGATAGCCTAATGACAGAAGTGTGCCATATTGTTGCCAGCGGGCTAATTCCTGAATTTGGTGGATATTTTGGATAGCGATTGATTTTGTGGGTAAGGGTATGGGGGTGCCGATGGCTGTCCAGATGTTTGGTATGTTGATGGGAGTAGGTAATGGGGTGGCCGAGGGGGATGGTGTGGGTGAGGAGGCGGGTGGCGGCGATGGGGTATTTGTTGAGAGTTGGGGGGTGGGCGTATTGAGGTTATCAGGCTGTGTGGTAGGCTTCGGGTCAGTTGTTGGTGTCTTGAGGGGGGTATCTGATTGGATAGGGGTAGCCGCAACTATCTGACTGGTGCTGATGATGGTGAGTGGCGGTGATGGGGAGGGGAGGGGAGATGATGTTGGTTCTGGATTTGATTGGGCACAACTTGATAGAAGCATGAGCATCATTATCAAAGTTGATTGGAAATAACGCATCTTGGAAGCCACCATCCGAAATGATAGGTGAAGGTTAACTAGAGTATTCTTCCTGCCATTTGGCGAGGACGCGCCGGTGGCGGCTTTGGAGGCTGGTCAGTTTGCGTTTACTTTTCATGAGGGCGACGGCTTCGTCGTAGGACATGTTGTGGTAGCGCATGAGATAGCCGGCGACGAGGGTGGCCGAGCGGCTACGCCCTTTGGCGCAATGGACGAGGACGGTGCGGCCGGTATCGATCTGTTCTTTGATAAATTCGACCCCTTCTTCAATGATATGGGGGGGAGGGGGGAGGGTATCGTAGACTTTGAGTTGGATATGGTTGATATCATTTTGGGCGTAATGTTCAAGATCGTCGACACGTTCAGCCCGGATATTGATAACGGCGTTTAGTTTGTTATCAACGAGGAATTGGTAGTCGCGGGCGTAAGTGGGGGCACCGCCGAGCCATAGTTGGGGGATAATTTCTTCAAACCAGAGGTTACGGCGTATCTTTTCATGAATGAAACGGATTAGCGGATACATTTTATCGAAAATATAGTGAAAAGGATTCATGTATATAATTATAAGTGAGGTTGAGGGTTTTGTCACGAGGGAGGGGATGGGGGTCGTTTTGTTTGAGGGAGGGTTTGGTGGGATTTGACGCGGATTTAGGGGATTGGGGGGGTTTTTTGGTATTGGTGGGGTGAGGAGGGGTGTAAGGTGGTGTCATTTTTTGAGTTGGAGTTGGTGAAAAGAGGATGGTTTGGGTGGGGTGCCCCCGCCCGAGCGTGAACGCATCGGGCTCAATGGGACGCCCCCTCGAAGGGGGCTAGGGGGGTGAGATGTTAAACGAGTTGGGGGGCAGATGTTTGGGGGATTATGGGGTGGGGGTTTGTTGGTTGAGGAGTTGTTGGTGGAGGGCTTCGAGTTTGTCTTTTTTGGGGCGGTGGAATTTGCGGATTTCCCAGCGGCCGCCGTAGTAGGCGGCTAGGGCCCAGATGATGATGACGGACCAGCTCCACCAGGGCATGTCGTTGAAGTAGAAGTTGACGGCGAAGACGATGATGAGGGGGAGGACGTAGTAGCGCATGATTTTGTTCATTTGGGCGAAGAGGTAGTTGATGTTCCAGAGAGAGCGTTCGAGGTCGCCGAGGAGGGTGGGGGGGAAGTGGGGGGTGTCTTGGTGGCGTTTGAGGCGGAGGCCGAGGTTGTAGATGGCGATAGTGAGGAGGACGGCGGCGGTGAACAGTTGGGGGGTGATATTGTCGTTGGCATCGGTTTGGATGATGATGTAGATGCCGGTGATGAAGTTGACGGCAATCATGATGATTTCAAAGAGGTTGAGGGTCCAGGTGATGGAGCGGCCTTTTTTGTGGATGTAATCGTGGATGATCTCTTCATCGATGGTGTATAGATTTTTATCGTCTTGGGTGTGCCAGAGGGTTTGCATTTCTTCAAATTTCATGAGATTGTAACTCCATTGATTTACGTTGTAGGTGGGTTTTTAAACGGTGTATTTTGACGCCAACGTTGCTGGCGGAGATGCCGATTAGGTCGGCGATTTCTTGGTAGGTGTAGCCTTCGAGCATGAGGAGGCAGATGGAGCGGTCTAGGGGTTCGAGTTGGCCGATTTCGTGGTAGAGCCAGTTGAGGCGTTCGTCTTGTTGTTGGCTGGTGATGAGGGTGTGTTCGATGGGGCCGAGGGGGCTGGTGGTGGGTTGTTTTTTTTCTTGGCGGACCCAAGCGGCGGCGGCGTAGAGGGCGACGCGGTAGATCCAGGTGGAGGGTTTGGATTCGCCACGAAAGTTAGGGATAGATTGCCAGACTTGGAGGGAGATTTCTTGGAAGAGGTCGTCTTGGTCGGCGGGGGTGAAGGCGTGGGAACGGACGATTTTGTAGAAGATGCCGGGGTATTCGTGAAGCCATTGGTCGAAAATCTTTTTTTGCTGGGTTTTGTTCATAGATAAGAATCCTAGAGATTGATTAGGGGGAGTGTGTAGTATATAGCTTGTTACTATAGATAGTGATCGTTGGGGTCGGATTTATTACAAATTGGTTGAAATTAGGGTTTGTGTGGGGTGTTTGGTATGAGGGAGGTGTTAGTTTGAGGAGGTTTGGTGGGTTTGACGCAGATTTTGGGGATTTTGAGGATTTTTTTGGTGTTGGTGAAGGGAGGGAGGTGTTAGTTTGAGGAGGTTTGGTGGGTTTTGACGCAGATTATGGGGATTATGGGGATTTTTTTGGTGCTGGTGAAGGGAGGGAGGTGTTGGTTTGAGGAGGTTTGGTGGGATTTGACGCGGATTTTGGGGATTGGGGGGATTTTTTGGTGTTGGTGAGGTGAGGATGGGTATTTGGTTGGAAGGCTAGCAATTTGACAAAAAAGCGAGGTAGAGGTGGGCAGGTGGCGCAAGGGGGAGAGGGGCATGGAAGTTGATGACATTTATCTGAAAATATAGGTCGAATATCACCCGACAAATAGGTGGTAGCTGATTAAAATGGGTATGATGATGTTAACCAGAGAGCTATGTTAGGAGGTATCACGAGATGGGACATGTATCACGAAAATTAAGTACAGCTTGGGAGGGGGCGTTGGCGGGAGGGGGTGATCCGGCGACGTCGCCGTTGTATGTGTTTGGGCCGTTTTTGAAATTGATTGTGGTGGCGGGAGTGGCGGAAGTGACGTTTGGGGCGAGTTTGTGGTTGGTGGTGGTGACGGTGGCGGTGGTGTCGATGATGTATCGGTTGGTGATGCAGTGGGTGACGGATGGGAGTGGGGGGAGTGGGTTGAGCGAGGAGGAGTTTGGGAGTTGGGCGGTGAAGTTGAATGCGGGGATTACATTTGTGGAGTATACATTAACTTTTTTGGTGAGTATGGCGGCGTTGGTGACGTTTATTGCTGATCGGTTGCCGGTGTTGAATGAGCCGTTGGGGCCGTGGCAGTATCGGACGGTGGTGGCGATTGGGTTGAGTTTGTTGACGGGGTGGTTAGTTAATCGGGGGCCGAAGGTAGCGGCGTGGGCGTTTGGGCCAGCGACGGCGGGGATTTTGGCGTTGTTGTGGGTGATGATTTTCACGACGATTTATAAGATGGGTTTTCATCTGCCTTCATTTGATTTAGAGGCGTTTAGTCCGGAGTATATCGGGTTTACGTTTAACGGGTATGTGCGGATTTTGGCGGTGATGACAGGGATTGAGGTGTTTGCTAATTTGGTAGCGGCGTATGAGGGGCCGCCGCGGGAGCGAAGTAATAAGGCGTTTGGAAGTTTATTAATTATTATGGGAACGACTTGTTTGACGATGTTGATTGTGGGGCCGGCGATTTATCAGTTAGCGGATGTGAATAATGAGCATGTGTCGGTTTTTACGCAGACGATGGATCTATTGTTGCCGGCACCGTTAGCATGGGCGGGTACGTTGGTGGGGGTGGCGGTATTGTTATCAGCCTCGGCCGCTAGCGCCCAAGGGTTGCAAAATTTAGCCCTCGGCCTCAAATTCCGGCATTACATTCCAGCTAGTATGGGAAGCAAAAACCAGTTTGGAGTAGCAGACAAGCCGGTATGGCTAGAGGTGGGTTTGGTGGCGATTTGCTTTTTGTTGTTGGGGACGGAAGAAGAGACCTATTTAGCCATCTATGCGGCTGGTGTCTTCATATTATTAAGCATGACTGGTTGGGCGGCGGCGAAACGGTTGGGGCGGCAGTTATGGATGGAGCGATCGGTACAGAATGTGGTCATGTTGGCGGGCGTCACTTTGGCCGCGACGATGACGACAGGGGCAACCGTGATTATTTTTGTGGAGCGCTTTTTTGAAGGAGCGTGGACGTATTTTCTGTTCTTGCCAATTTTATACATATTATTTTCCTATTTTAGGAATGAGCTGGGGGCGCCGACTGATTTAGAGGAGCGGTTGGGAATTTTAGTAGCGGGTAGTGGGCCGTTAGCGACGCGAGTGCCAAGATGGGAGGTGTTGGCGGCGGGCGAGTTACCGGTGACACGGCTGTTGGTGCCGTTGGATCAATCGTCGTTTGGGGAGCAGGCATTGCCGTTGGCGGAGATGTTGGCGGCGGAGCTAAAGGTGCCGGTGACGTTGGCGCATGTGATGGGGGCGGGTGGGGATGAGATGGCGAGTCAGGTGTATTTGGCCGAGCGGGCGGCGGGCTTTGCGTTTCAAGGGGAGGGGGCGACGATTGTGGTGGGGCGGGGGAAGGCGGCGGATAGTTTGGGGCGGGTGGCGGCCGAGCATGGGGCGGATTTAGTGGTGATGAGTACCCATGGTTATCGGGGGGTGAAGGAGATGGTGATGGGGAGTGTGGCGCAGGCGTTGGTGGGGCAGAAGGAGCGGCCGGTATTGTTGGTGCGGCCGGTGATGGCTGGGGGCGGTCAGCGGGGGAAGTGGCGGCGGGTGTTGGTGACGTTGGATGGGTCGCCGTTGGCCGAGGCGAGTTTGGGGTATGCGGTGACGTTGGCGAAACGATTGGGGTGTGAGCTATTGTTGGTATCAGTGCCGGAATCGCCGGATGAAGTGGCGGCGCAGGGGCAGATTAAGCGGTATTTAGAGGGGATAGCGGCGGTGTTAGGAAGGCAGGGGATTCAGGTAAAGACGGAAGTGAGGGGGAATAATCCGGCGGTGGCTATTGCGGAGATGGTGGCCGAGGAAGGGGTTGATTTGGTTTTGATGGCTACCCATGGGCGACAAGGTGTGGCCCGCTTATTATTAGGCAGTATTGCGGCGGCGGTGGTCGCCAATGTGGCCTGCCCGGTGATGTTGATACCGAGCAAGTGAACTTATGGGGGGGAGCATTTGAGTGTGTAAGATTGCATAGAGAGCGACAGACTGGTATACTTTAAAGTGCAGTAATTCTCGGCAAAAAACGTGTTTACCATGTTAAAAAAGGTGTTTTTAAGATTAAAATGATGTTGCCGAGAGATATCTTTGCTCTAATGAAGCAGAGAAAATTTTTAAGTAAGCAAAACCGTAGTTTAGGAGTGTGTTAGTGATCCGACCTCAAACCCAAACCAAAGAATATTGGGTCGATGATTTTCAAATTACCGAAGCTGATGTCGAGCAGATCTATAATCACCTTCTTGAAGTAGAAGTTCCCCAAACGACACAACAATTAGCCCATATTGTATTCACTCATCGCGTTAATGAAGAGCGAAACCGATTAGCTCAGAAGATGTCTAGTCGGAAAATGTATCAGCCTAAGAACAGTTATGAAGTAGGTGATGAGTTGATTTTTCCCGCCTTGAAGTTTAAAGCGGGTGTAGTAAAGGCGATTCGTGACGGGTACAATCCACAAGATGGTCAATTCGATGTATTGCAGGTAGAAATTAATGGCAAGGAACGAGAGTTTGCGGCCACATTGACTCAAGAGCATGTACTGAACCTAACTGACAATCATCCCACCGAAGTTTTTGATGAGATTGATGTGGATGAGTTATTGGCGCAGTTTGGTGAGGCTGTTATGGCCACGCTGTATGAGAAGTTAGACTCGATGGAAGATTTCGTCCATTTAGCGCAATTATGGTATGTGAAAGCGTTGATGGTGGATATAAACATTGGGCATTTACATTTATCTGAGGCTGTGCTGGAGATGCATGAAGGTGGGGCATTGTCAACAGATGAGATTATGGTTCATTTGGATATGGATCCTCGTTTGAAGCCAGCGGCGGTTCGTTTTTCATTAGATTATGCGTTATTGAAGGATGAGCGGTTTGATGAGGTGGCGCCGGCCGAGGAGATCGCTTGGTTTTTGCGTCGTATGCAACCAGATGAAGTGCAAACGCCACCCGAAAAGTTGGTTTATGAGAAAATCCATTATGATAATGCTTTATTAGGGCCCCATTTGCGCTTGTTGATTCAAGAATTAGATGATGAGTGGTCTGATTTAACAGCCTTGAAGCGAGATGTTGGTAAATGCCATTTGATCTATCCGCATCGTTTGGAAGGGACTTTGCCGCTGAATGCACGAATGCGGTCATTGTTTCCCTTAGGGACATCCCCTCATCAACAATATACATTGATTGATCGTAAGGCAGATGAAAAGATACCGGTGTGGGTCGTGCAAGAGCATCGATATGTGTATGGTTTACGTGATTGGTATAAGTCAGAAGGGATTCCGATTGGGGCGGAAATAACGATTAGCAAAGGGCCCAAAGCGGATACATTATATTTGGATTATGAGCGGCGTAAAGGTCAAAAAGAGTGGGTACGTTTAGCGTCCGTGGCTGATGGTCAGATTAAATTTGAGCATAAACGGCGGAGTGTATCGGCTGGGTTCGACGATTTATTGATTGTTGGCACTGATTTTATAGCGGCCTTGGATATGATGTGGCGTAAGATGTCGACACGTACCTTGGCGAAGTTGATCGCTATCGTGTTACCACCCTTGGCGGAATTGAATCCGCAAAATACGGTTCATTCAAAGACATTATATAGTGCTATCAATATGTTGAGGCGGGTTCCCCCAGAACCGTTATTTGCGGAATTAGTACGTCATCCCGCATTTGAGGCAGTGGGTGATGATTATTGGCGCTTCAACCATCAACGTTGGCAAGGAGAGTAGTTAAGAGATGCCCCGTCCCAAAATTGCAGCCCCCAAATTACAAGTACCCACCGCTGACACACGTTTTCACATTGATTATAGCTGGTGGGAAGAGTCCAATCTGGATTTAGAAGCTTATGTTATTTCCCGTTTGAATGTAGGTCAAGAAAACTTGATTGAGTTAGATGTTGAGCAGGTTGACATTATCGATCCGGATACGGGAGAAGTTCGTTTGGTTAATGGGTTTCAATATGTATTGCAGACCTATTTTAGTCAACAAGAAGATGATTTTATCAACACGACCTCGTTTGTTGATGCCGTTTTCTGTGTTTTACTAGCCAATGCGAATCGTCCAATGACGGCTAATCAGATTGCGAAGCGGGTAGGGCGGCCAGCGGATGTTGTGTTAAAGACCTTAAGTGGTCCCACCGTATACCAAGGCATTCGTCCTCTTTTTGATGAAGATTAAGGATGAGAGCGGTATGGTTTAGGAAGGCCGATTGGTGATTTTTGAATCAGTTTCCTTTATTTCGTTAAGGAATTAGTTGACGCTAGCTTGGCAGGCGTTTACAATAACAGATAGATAGTAAAATGAGAGCGATGATATCAAAACTCATTAGTTAGCCCCAGTAGCTCAATGGATAGAGCACCGGACTTTTAAAAATGGAGCGTATACAGTTAAAAAGAAGCTGTATAATGAACAAGGCTATATCGGTGAATCCTAGGCTGATGGTAACACCGAGGAAACTAAATAATCTAGGCAAAAAGTAAAACTTGGCTTAGGTGATTAGGTTTATTGAAGGCTTTATCTCGTTTAAATCGTGGCTATAAATAGGATTAGCTGTGAGTCAAATTTATCAGCAATTGATGAAACAGTTAAGAAAGAGATATTTATGGGTAAGCGGTAAGAGATAAAGGGTAGATAAGCGCCAGGAGAGTTAGTACATTGTGATAAACGGTGGTATTAACAGTTTTCTGGAGGTTCCGTAGAGACTATACGCCTTGCACCTGTGATGGTGAAGATATAGTCCAGACCACAAACCCAAACAAAGGGGCAATGAAAATTGTAGTGGTAAGCTAATCCGTAGGTTGGGGGTTCGATTCCCTCCTGGGGTATAATAACGCAAAGTATAGAAGCGTTTGGTTGGTAATTGGGGGGGCTTATAGCCAAGCCTTCCTCTAATTTATTGAAACATAGTAGTAAGTAGTTACTACCCCTTACAAAATGAGCTATCCTGGCAATGATTTTAATAACAGGTGCGACCGGCTTTTTAGGCCACAATATGATACCGCAGTTAAAAGAAGCGGGTTATTCGTTGCGGGCGTTGGTGCGTCCTACGAGTGATGTTTCTTTTTTGCAAGAACAGGGCGTTGAGTTGGCCTATGCCGATGATATCAGCGATATTGAGGCGGTAACGGAAGCGTGTAAAGGTTGCGATTATGTGATTCATGCCGCGGCTTTATTTCGTTTTTGGGGTGATTTGCCCACATTTTGGCAGACGAATGTGGGGGGAACGGCGGCGGCGTTAGAAGCGGCGGCGCGGGCGGGTGTCAAGCGATTTGTGTTAATTTCGACGATTGCGGTGGTGGGGAAGCCATTGCCGGAGCGGTTGGTGGATGAGGAGCATCCATGTAATCCCCAAGATTTTTATCAGCGGACAAAATTAGAAGCGGAGCAGTTGGCGTTGGCTTATCATCGGGATCGGGGGGTACCGGTGGTGGTGATTCGGCCGGGGGCGTTTTATGGGCCGTGGGGGAATTATGCGTTTAACCGGTTATTTTTTGAAGAGCCGTTACGTGGGTGGCGGATTAAAGTGAATCAGGCGCGGCATATTACCTTTCCCGTTTATATTGAGGATGTGGCTCAAGGGGTGATTTTGGCGTTGACGCGGGGGCGTTTGGGGGAAGTGTATAACATTTGTGGGCAATCATTGGATCATCAGACGGTGAATACGTTAATTAATGATATGGCGGGTATTAGTCAATGGCGGCTAAATGTCCCGACCAATGCGGTGGTGGCTTTGGCGTGGGTGTGGACGATGTTGTCACGGTTTACGGGCCGAGAGCCGTTTTATCCGATCGATTTGGCACCGTATGTATTTCAAGATTGGCGGGTATCGACGGCGAAGGCGGAGCGGGAGTTAGGGTTTAAGCCGACCTCTTTTGTGAAGGGGGCACAGGCAACGATTGATTGGTATCGGGAGCAGGGCTTGGTTAAGTGATGAAGATATTCACCGTAGCGGAGATGGTGGCGGCGGAGAAGGCAGCAGATGAGGCGGGGGTGAGTTACAGTCAGATGATGGAGCGGGCGGGGCGGCAAGTGGCGGAGGTGGTGCAAAGAGTTTATTCATTAGCGCAACAACAACAGATTTTGATCTTAGTGGGGCCAGGCAATAATGGTGGGGATGGGTTGGTGGCGGGACGATATTTGTCTCAGATGGGGGCGGTGGTGACGATTTATATGTATCGGGACCGGGATGTGGCGGAGGATGATAATTGGCGGTTAGTGGGGGAGATGGGGATTGAGACAGTGTTGATGGGGGATGATGGACAGTATGAGCAGTTGAGGCGGTTGGTGGGGGAGGCAGATATTATTATTGATGCGTTGTTAGGGACGGGGGTATCGCGGCCGATTGAAGGGGAGATGGCCCGTTTGTTGGCGGTGGTTGGGGAGGGGTTGGGGCAACGGGTGCCGGTGGCCGAGGGGGATAATCAGATTTGGGTGACAGCGTTTGATGGGAAGCAGTTGGTGGAGGCGGGGGATGAGCAACGGCCAGCGATAGTTGCGGTTGATTGTCCGAGTGGGTTGAATTGTGATACAGGGGCGTTAGATTCGTTGGCATTGGCGGCGGAAGTGACAGTTACGTTTGCGGGGGCGAAGCGGGGGCATTTTTATTTTCCGGGGGCGAAAGCGTGTGGGCAATTAGTGGTGGTCGATATTGGGATTGATAATGATTTGTCGGTTGTGCAGGCGGTGCCATTAGAGATGGCGACAGGGGCACAAATGATGGCTTGGGCCCCGACACGGCCGCTTGATGGGCATAAAGGCACGTTTGGCAAGGTGATCGTCATTGGTGGCTGTCAGATGTATCAGGGGGCGCCGGTTTTGGCGGCGTTAGGGGCGTTGCGGGCGGGGTCGGGGGTGGTGACGGTGGCGGGCTTGCCGATTATTCAGCGGGGGTTGATGATTCATTTGCCGGAAGGGGTGTTTTTGCCGTTAGGTGAGGGGGCGCGGGAAGGGGTGTTGACAGAGGCGGATGGGGAGCGAGTGGGGGAAGTATTGGCGAAATATACGGCGGTTTTGGTGGGGCCGGGTTTAGGTGAAGCGGACTCGTTTATGAGGAGACTATTGGCGAGTGGAGAGAAGGAGCGGCCGTGGGTGGTGGATGCGGATGGCTTGAATATTTTAGGGCGGATGGGAGATGGTTGGTGGGAGAAGTTGCCGGCGAATAGTGTGCTGACGCCACATCCGGCGGAGATGGGACGGTTGTTGGGGATTTCATTGACGGCGGTATTGGAGCGGGAACGGGTGGATTTGGCGTTGGCGGCGGCCGAGGCTTGGGGGCATGTGGTGGTGTTGAAAGGGGCGAATAGTGTGGTGGCGGGGCCGAGTGGTGCGGCGATGTTGATTCCGGTGGCGACGCCGGCGTTAGCGACGGCGGGGAGCGGTGATGTGTTGGCGGGCGTGATTGTGAGTTTGATGGGGCAGGGATTGAGTAGTTATGAAGCGGCGTGTGTGGGGGCGTATTGGCATGGGGTAGCGGGGGTACGTGTGGGGGGGCGGCGTGAGGCACGGGGGGTGTTGGCGCGAGAAATTGCGGATGAAGTGGGGCGAGAAGTGGGGCTGAAGCAGTAAAAGGCTACCCAAAATAGTTAGTTGGGGGTATGATCGGGGGTGGCAATCATGTTAACTGATGTTCTTGATGTTTACAATTTTTTGTTAAGGTGATTTTGGTTTGATTGGTGGGGAGTGAGGCCGAGTTAGGAGTGGATTCCTGCCTGCGCAGATGCTGTCCGTTTTTGTTGAGCAGGTAGGATTTGCGGAGAACGAAGCCGAAATAAAGGTGATGTTAGGAGTGGATCCCCGCTTTCGCGAGGATGACAGCCCTGATCGGGCTGTAAATGGTTGTTGACATAAGAAAAACGGACAGTATCTGCGCAGGGATGACAGCCCTAATGGGTTGTTGTTTGCAGAGAGGGGATATGATTTGTGGAGAACGAGGCTGATTTAAAAGTGATTTTATAAGTGGATCCCTGCCTGCGCAGGGATGACAGTCCTAACGGGCTGTCAAAGAGATGATAGCATCCCGTGATGGGGATGTCGATGATAGAAGGAGTTAAATTGAGATGAAACGGATTCCAGTAGGGGTTTTAGCGGCGACGGGGGCGGTGGGGCAACGATTTGTACAGTTATTGGTTAATCATCCTTGGTTTGAGATTAAGGCGGTGACGGGGTCACCACGGACGGTGGGGCGACCATATGGGGAAGGGGTGAATTGGGTGATTGCTGGGGATCCACCGGCGGAGGTGGCGAATTTGATTGTGCAGGCGAGTGAGCCGAATTTAGATGTGCCGGTGGTGTTTTCGGCGTTGCCGACGGCCGAGGCGCGGGAGTTAGAGCCGTTGTTTGCGGCGGCGGGGTATGCGGTGGTGACGAATGCATCTGCTTATCGGATGACGGAGGATGTGCCGTTGTTGATTCCAGAAGTGAATCCGACGCATACCGGTTTGATTGAGCGGCAAAAATCGGAACGGGGCTGGTCGGGGTTTATTGTGGCTAGTCCGAACTGTTCGACGACGAGTATTATTTTGCCGATGAAGGTGTTGCAGGATCGGTTTGGGTTAGAAGCGGCGGTGATCACGACGATGCAGGCGATTTCGGGGGCGGGGTATCCGGGGGTGCCCTCGATGGCGATTATGGATAATGTAATTCCGCATATTGGGGGTGAGGATGCGAAGTTAGAGAACGAGCCGAAGAAGTTGTTGGGGGTGTTTAAGGATGGGGGGATTGAGATGGCTAATTTACGGTTGAGTGCGCAGGCTAATCGGGTGCCGGTGATGGACGGGCATTTAGCGAGCGTATCGGTGAAGTTAGGGCAGAAGGTGACGCCGGAGACGGCGGTGGCGGCGTTTAAGAGCTGGCATCCGGCCGAGATTTGTCAGGAGTTACCGACGAGCCCAACGAGTTTGTTGCAGTATCGGGCTGAGCCGGATCGGCCACAGCCACGGTTAGACCGGGATGCGGGAGATGGGTTGGCGTGGACGGTGGGGAAAGTGCGGGAATGTGGGGTTTTGGATTTGCGCTTTATGGCGATTACGCATAATACGTTGCGCGGGGCGGCATCGGGTTCGATTTTGAATGCGGAGTTGTTGTATAAGCAAGGGTATATTGGGTAGGGGGAGTAGAGGGAGACCTCAGAGGTTTTTAGGGAGGTTTTGGTTGGGGAAGGGTTGGCTAGGAAACCTCTGAGGTCGGGGGAGGGGTTTAGGGTTCGGTGGTGAGTTGTTCGAGTGGTTCGGTGGTTAGAATTTGAACCATGGTGTTGCCGAGTTGGAGGGGGATGGGATTGCCGGCGGCATCGCGGAAGGTGAGCATGTCGTTGCGGGCTTGGCGGTACCAAGTGCCTTCGAACATGAGGCCGTCGCGGAAGATAACAGCACGGCCTTGGCCCCAGAGTTGGATTTCGACCGAGAGGGCGACGCATTGGCTGTTGCGGATTTCTTCGCAAATGTTGGCGTCATCGACATGGGGGGCGAAGACGGCGACGACGTTGCGGAAGTTGACTTGTTGGCCGGTATTGGCGTCGAGATGTTGGACGCCATCGGACCAGCGGCGGTAGCGGTTGTCACTGGGGTAATGTTGCCAGAAGACGTTTTCGCTGACGTAGTTCATACTAATTTTGCTAACAGGTTGGCCGCCATCGGGGGGATTTTCGCTGAAGGCCATTTGGGTGGTGGGGTTGGGGCGGCTGTTTTGGCCGGCAGTTTCGAGGGAGTTCCAGAGGCTAGCGGGGCGAGCGTAGAAGGTGTGTTCGAGTGGTTTGTTTTCGCCGGTGCGATAGTAGCCTGGTTCCCACGAGCGGAGAATGCGGTCGTAGAAGTCGGAGCTATTGAGTTTGCTGTTAACGCCTTGGCTGGCGCCCGAGAAGCAGAGGGCGGCGTCATACATGGCGGGGAGTTCGACATCGATGAGGCGGGCGCTACGGATGGGGCCGAGTTGTTCGGGGGGGTTGCTGTAGAAGAGGGCGGTGAAGCGGGTGAGACGGCCTTCGGTGACGTGTTCGAAGAGGATGTCGGCGTTATTGAGGCCGGCTTGGGGGCGGGTCCATTGGGCGGGAAAGTTGGAAAGTTTACAGGCAATGGGGCGACGGTCGAGGACGTCTGGGTTGGTTACTTCTTCGCCGGTGAAGATGTTGCGAGTGGTGCCGAAATCTTCGCGGTTGACAAGAACGAGGCCATCGGCGAGGGTGGTTGCAGTGGTGGGGGTGGGTTCAGTGGTGGGGGGGATGACGGCGGTGGGCAGGGGGGTGGTGGTGGGTGGGGCGGCAACGGTGGCGGGTGGAGGAAGGGTGGGTGGGATGGTGGGGACAGTGGTGACGGTGGGGGCGGCGGCGACAGTGGTGGCGGTGGGTTGGGGCGCGGTGGTGGCGGGGGCGTCTTCGCCGCCGCAGGCGGCGAGGAAGAGGGTTAAGAGTAAGAGTAAGCGTTTGAGGTTCATAGAATTAAATACCTTTGGTGGTTGATTTATTTGTCATCGAGGGCAGCGATGCCGGGGAGGGTTTTGCCTTCGAGGAGTTCGAGAGAGGCGCCGCCACCGGTGCTGATGTGGGTCATTTTGTCGGCGAGACCGGCTTGGGCGACAGCGGCGGCGGAGTCGCCGCCGCCGATCATGACTTGGGTGCCATTGGCGGTGAGGGTAGCTAGTCGTTGGGCGAGTTCGTTGGTGCCTTGGGCAAAACGTTCGAATTCGAAGACACCCATCGGGCCGTTCCAGATGACGAGTTGGGCGGTGGCGAGATGTTGGTTGAAGAGGTCGAGGCTAGCAGGGCCGATATCGAGGGCCATTTGGTCGCTGGGGATAGCGTCGACAGGGACGACGGTGCGGGGGGCATCGGCGGCGAAGGTAGGGGCGACGGCGACATCGGTGGGGAGGACAAGACGGTCGCCGGCGATGCTGAGGAGGCGTTCGGCTTCGGCGAGGGCGTCTTCTTCGACGAGGGAGGTGCCGAGTTGGTGGCCTTGGGCTTTGAGGAAGGTGTTGGCCATCCCGCCGCCGATGAGAATTTTATCGGCGGTATTGAGGAGGTTGTCGATGAGTTTGATTTTATCGGAGATTTTGGCGCCGCCCATGATAGCGATGTAGGGGTGAGCGGGGTTGGTGACGGCGGTGCCGAGGGCTTCGAGCTCTTTTTGCATGAGGAAGCCGGCGACGGCGGGTTTGCCGGCGGCGCGCATCGCTTGAGCGATGCCTTCGGTGGTGGCGTGGGCGCGGTGAGCGGAGCCGAAGGCGTCATTGACGTAGACATCGGCTAATTGGGCTAGTTTGGTGGAGAGGTCGGCATCGTTTTGCTTTTCGCCGGGATGGAAGCGGCTGTTTTCGAGGAGGATGACCTCGCCGGGGGTTAGGTCGGCGACGGCGTCGGTGACGTCAGCGCCGACGAGTTCATCGAGTTTGATGACGGGGCGTTCGAGGTGGTCGGAGAGGGCGATGGCGACGGGGTCCATGGCGAATTGTTGGTCGGCGGGGGAGGCGGGGCGGCCGAGGTGGGAGGCGAGGATGAGGGAGGCGCCGGCGTCGAGGATGTAGTTGAGGGTGGGAAGGGCGGCGCGGATGCGGGTATCATCGGTAACGGTGATATCATCATCGGGGTTTTTACTGCTGAGGGGGACGTTGAAATCAACGCGGACGAATACTTTTTTGTTGTTTAAGTCGAGGTCACGAATATTTTTTTTGTTCATGGTATTTCCTTTATATTGTTTTAAGTGTATTAAACGAAATAGTGTCAACATTTTATTTTGAAAATGTGGCGTTTAATACGTGGGCGTTGTTAATTTAAAGAAGGGGGACGTTGTAGATGTTGTTAGGTTATAAGTGGATTCCGGCCTGCGCCGGAATGACAGCGTTCTGGGGTATTTAGGTTACAGTCTACTCGTTATAGTGGTTTGAATCTATCTGGGGTAAATGGATGAGAAGTGAAGCCAAATTAAAGAGGTTTTTGGAGGGGAGGCGCCTTCTCAGGTATTAAGATAGCCGTTGGTAGGGGGGATTTTGATGAGGTTGTTAAATTGTGAGGGATAGGATGGCAAAAGGTTGGTGGGGGGTGAAGAGGGGAGGCGTGTGGTGATTGGGCAAATCGGGGGGTATTTAACTGAGGTCAGAGAACATATCATCGCCGAAATCGAGGTCATCATCGAAGTTGGTGCTGGGAGGGATGAAGAGGTCACGGTCATAGTCGGTGAATTTTTGGGCGGTCTTGGCGAGGGCGATAGGTTGTTCACGCCCTTCGAGGCAGGCGGTGCAGATGAGACCGTTGGCTTCAAAATTAAGATGTTCATCGCAAAAAGGGCGATTACATTGGGTGCATTGGCCGACTGGTTTGTTGGGGCATTTATGGGGGACGAGGAAGCCAATGATCATTGCACAAGTTTTAGCCATAATCGTTATCTACCTAAATAAGTTACAAATTTAAGATAGGGTATTGTATCATTTGAGATGTTGTTTGGCGAGTTGAGTTTGTTTCTTTACAATTGGGGGATGAATTGGAAACTATTGATTTTATGTGGGATATGGTGTTTAGGTGTAGGTTGTACGCGGCAAGATCCGGCGGTGACGGTTATGCCGACGCGGATGTCGTTGGTGGAGATGCCGACGATTGAGGAAGGTGGGAGCGAGATGGATGTGGTGGCGCCGACGGTATCGCCAACGGTGGGATTAGGGGTGGCGGTGGCGGAGAAAGTGTATATTGGGACACCGACGCCGGATCCGACGCGGCCGGTGATTATTGAGGGGGTGGATAATTATCAGATACATACTGTGCAGGCGGGGGAGACGTTGGGGATTATTGCTGGTTTGTATGGGAGTACGGTTGAGGATTTGATGTTAATTAATCAGTTGGAAGCGGCTGATTATTTGTCGGTGGGGCAGGCGTTGTTGGTGCCTGGGGGGGCGGCGTTGGTGACGCCTAGTTTTAAATTGGTGCCGGATAGTGAGTTGGTGTATGGGCCGAGTTACAAGGATTTTTCGGTGGGGGCGGTGGCTAATTATTATGGGGGGTATTTGGTGGGATATGAAGAGGTGGTTGAGGGGCAGTTGTTATCGGGGGTAGAGATTGTGGAGTTGGTGGCGATGCGGTTTCGGGTGGGGCCGAGGGTGTTGTTGGCGGCGTTGGAGTATCGTGGGGGATGGGTGACAACGGCGGGGGTGGTGGAGCCGAATTATCCGTTGGGGTATGTGCAAGCGGGGAGTGAGGGGTTGTATCGGCAGTTGGGGTGGGCGGCGAATCAGTTGAATTTAGGTTATTATGGGCGGGCGGAGGGTGGCCGGCCGACGATGATGTTAGCGGATGGGACGCGGATCGCGTACGCGTTGGATATTAATGATGGGACGGCGGGGGTGCAGGCGTTTTTAGGGGCATCGAATCAGGGGGGGTATCAAGGATGGTTATTTGATGCGGGGGATGCGGGTTGGTATGGGACGTATACGCGTTTATTTGGGAATCCGTTTTCGTACACGTATGAGCCGTTGTGGCCGAGAGAGATGACTCAGCCGTATTTGGCGTTGCCGTGGGCCGAGGGGGAGACGTGGTATTTTACGGGTGGTCCGCATGGGGGCTGGGCGGGTGGGTCGGCGTGGGCAGCCTTAGATTTTGTAGATGGTTCGGAGTATTTAGGTTGTTATGAGACGACGAGTTGGGTGACGGCGATGGCTGATGGGCGGGTGGTATGGAGTGATTTTGGTGGGGTATTGGTTGATTTGGATGGTGATGGGTATGCGGGGACGGGGTGGACGATTTTTTATATGCATTTGGCGACGGAGGGGCGGGTGGCGGTGGGAACGGAGGTGCGGGTGGGGGATAGGTTGGGGCGGCCATCGTGTGAAGGGGGGTTTTCGAATGGGTCGCATGTGCATGTGGCGCGGTTGTATAACGGCCGTTGGATCTCCGCAGACGGCCGAGTTCCTTTCATTATGGGTGGTTGGGTATCGCAGGGATTAGGGGGAGAGTATGACGGCATTTTGGTGCGCGGGGAGGTGGTGAAGGAGGCGTGCGAGTGTCGGGCGGAGATAAATGGGATTTTGCATGATTAATGTGATACAATGCAAGGGGTAAAAATACCTTTTAGTGAGTGTAGGTAAAGAGGAGATATCTTGTGACAGTTCAGTGGCAAGAGGTGGAAGTGGAAGCGAAAGCGGCTACAGACGTAAATAATTATGAGTTAGGGCGGGAGAAGTATATCGCGTTGTTGGCACTGACGGAGGCGAATAAAGAGGATGAGGCGGTGCGGGAAGCACGGTTAAATGGGTTAGCGGAGTTGGGACGGTTAGTGCGAATTTTGGGAGCGATTGATGAGGCGAAGGGGTATTATGAGCAATATTATTTGGAGGCGGGGAATAGTCAACATGCGGTGCGGGCGTTGAATTTGTTGGGGGCGTATCATTCGTTTGTTGGTGACAATCAAAAGGGGTTGGGGTTGCATCAGGAGGCGTTGTATTTGGCCGAGGGGTTAAATTATACGCGGGGCCGAGCGGAAGCGTTACGGGGAATTGGGAAGATCCGGCATCATTTAGGGCAGTCAGAAGAGGCGTTATCAGCGTTGAAAAAGGCGTTGGCTGTTTTTGAGCAGTTAGATGATGCGCAAGGGCGTATTAATACCTATTTTTCAATTGGGCATACACTTTTTTCTGCGGGGCGACTGGATCAATCAATTGAGACGATGCAAGCGATTTTAGAGTTGGCCCATGAGACGAACTCGCAGAATAGCATTGTGATTGCGTTGAATAATTTGGGAGAGTGTCATCAGTTATTGTTTAATATGGAGCAGGCGTTGATTTGTCATGAAGAGGGGTTGGCAGCGGCGGAGTTAATGGGGATTGAGCAGATTCAAGCTGATTTGCGGCGAAACATTGGGGTGGATAAGTTATTTTTAGGGGAGATTGATGAGGGGATGGCATTGTTACGGGAAGCTTTGCAGGTGGCGGAGCGGTTACAAGATCGGGATATGACGTTGCAATGTTTGTATTCATTGGCGTTAGGGGAGATTGAGCATGGTGAGGCGGAAGCGGGTAAATTATTTGCGGAGCGGTTACAACAGATTGCGAATGAAAGTCAAGCCCAGGGGTATTTAGCGATGGCGTGGCATGCATTGGGGCATTATTATCGGCAAGTGGGGGATAATAGTCAGGCGGAGCAGGCGTGGCAACAGGCTATTTTTGTGGCGCATGAGGCGGAGCGACGGCAGTTATTGTGGCAGATACATGCAGATTTAGCTGAGTTAACGAGTAATGAAGCGTTAGCGATGGCACATCGACGGATTGCGGCGGAAGTGATTGAGCAGATTGCATATCCGATGACGGACAGTATCTTAAAGAAGAAATATTTGGCGTCAGCGCCGGTTAAGGCGATTTTAGATAGTGTCAGTTAATTGAGGTGACATGATGAGCGAAGCGGTGTTGTTGGCGTTATGGGAAGAGGTGAAAGGGAAGATTGAGGGGGCGGAGGCGGCCGAGGAGGAGCAGTTATACGCACAATTTCTGGAGGCGTCGGGTGGTTGGGCTGATAATGAGCGGGTGCAAGCGTTGCGTTTAGAGGCGTTAGCGAAAAGGGGGAGTTTGTTAACTTTTTTGGGGCAAACAGAGGCGGCATTGGCTGTTCATCGGCAGCAGTATGATGAAGCAGGAACGACATATCATGCGGTGCGGGCGTTGACGGCGATTGGGAATCAGCTTAATCAGTTAGGGCGGCATGATGAAGCTTTGCCAGCATTGAAGGAGGCATTAGGGTTAGCGGAGACGTTAAATGATACGGCGGGCCGAGCAGAAGCGTTGGGTGGTTTGGGGAGTTTACATCATCATATGGGGAAGACGGAGGAGGGGATTCATTATTTGAATCAGGCGTTGGCGTTGGCGCAGCAGACGGGGGATGTGGATGAGCAGATTCGCAATCTGATTCGGATTGGATTTGGGCGGTATTATTTGGGGCAAGTTGATCGGTCGATTAAGGCGTTTCGGAAAGGGTTGGGATTAGCACGGGAGCATGAGGTGATGGCGCGGATTGCGCATATTTTGAATAATTTAGGGGAGTGCCATCAGATGTTGTATGATTTGGAAACGGCCGTTCAATATCATCAAGAAGGTTTAGAAATTGCGGAAAAGATGAATGCGCGCTTGTTGCAAGGGGATTTGTGTCGCAATTTGGGCATTGATTATTTGCGTTTGGGGCGGGAGGATGAGGGGTTGCCTTATTTGAAGAAGGCATTAGTGATTAGTGAAGAGACGCATAATGCGGATATTCGGTTACAGGTATTATATGCGTTGGCGTTGGCTGAAATTGGGCGTGGGGAGAGTGAGGCGGGGAAGGGGTATATTGAGGTATTGGAAGAGGTAGCAGAGGCACAACAGTGGTTGGGGTATAAAGCGGATGCGATGCATGCTTGGGGGCGGTATCATGTGGCGCAGGGGGCGGTGGCCGAGGCGGCGGCAGTGTGGCAGGAGGCGGTTTTTGTGGCACATGAGGCGGAGCGGCGACAGTTGTTATTGTGGCAGTTGCATGTTGATTTGGCTGAGGTGGTGACGAATGTTGATTTGGCGGCGGCGCATCGGCGGTTAGCGGCCGAGGTGGTTGATCAGATCGCGTATCCGTTGCAAGATAAAGGGTTGCGTCAGAAGTTTTTGAGTGCAGAGCCGATTGCGGCATTAATGGAGGTGGCTGGTAGATAGGGGGGCTGTGGGTAGCGTTTTTGGGGTGGGTGATGGGGCTAATGTTTTTCTAACGGTATTGGTATCAAATTTGATATTTCTCATATATTGCTTTTATTTTTCTCTTATATATGTGGTCTAGAATATAGATGTATTGGTTGACAGGCAGTTATTAAGAAGCCTGACTGATTGATACTTAATGCTTTGTAAACAAAGTTTTTAGTACTTCTTCTGTCTGGTGGAAGTTAAGAAAATTGGTGTTACGAAGTACTTAATGAGTAAAACAATGGACAGTTTATCTGTTCAATCGTAATGTTAAGTGTATTAAACTAAATAATCTCGACAGTTGATCTTGAAAATATGCCGTTTAATACATTGAAGTTGTTAATCTAAAAGTGTGAAATCTTTTGGTTAAACAACTTAGATTGTAATGGTAGTTTTGATAAGGAGATAAATAAGATGAGTACAATTGTTCGTTGGCAACCTTGGACGGAAACCAAAAGTTTATTTGATGAGTTTGATCGCTTAATCACCCGCCCCGTTTTACGCACGGCTGAAAACAGCAACTTAGGCTTGGCTTTAGACGTGGTAGAAGGGGAGGATAAATATGTGGTCAAAGCGACTATTCCCGGCATCAACCCCGATGATTTAGAGATGACATTAGAAGAGAATGTGTTGATGATTAAAGGGGAAGTGGCGGCCGAAGAGATTGATGAAAATGAGCGGTATCACGTGCGTGAACGTCGTTACGGGAGCTTTAGCCGTCGGGTTCGCTTCCCCATGACCGTTGATGCCGATAATGTTGAAGCGGTGTATGAGAATGGTATCTTGACGTTATCGATTCCCAAAGCGGAAACGGTGATGCCGAAACGGATTACATTGAAAAGCTAAACGAAGAGATACATATATAAGATAGTGGGCAATAATTGTAAGGTGTTGCCCACCCAGATACTTTCCCTCCTGAAAGGCAAGAGCCCGGCTAATTTTTAGCCGGGCTCTTGTTTTTCTTATTGTTTAGGAGGTGGTTTTGGCCGCCTCTCTATTTTTTTGTTGGGAAGGATTAGACTTCGCCGGTGACAAGGGCCATTTTAACCTCAGCAATGGCACGGGTCACTTCGATGTCGCGGGGGCAGGAGTTCGTACAGTTGAAGTTGGTGCGGCAACGCCAGACGCCTATCGTGTCGCCGGCAACTTCAAGACGTTTTTCGTAGCCTTCGTCACGGGTGTCGAAGATAAAGCGGTGGGCTTGGACGATGGCGGCGGGGCCGATGTACCGTTGGTCTGCCCAGAAGACAGGGCAGGAAGAGGTACAAGCGGCACAAAGAATACATTTGGTGGTATCATCGAAACGGGCACGGTCTTCTTGAGATTGTAACCGTTCGCGGCCATCTTCAGGGGGGGCGGAGTCGTTGATGAAGTAAGGTAAGACGGAACGATAATGTTCGAAGAAAGGTTCCATATCAACGACCAAATCTTTGATGATGCGCATACCCAAGATAGGTTCAACTTGAAGGTTGAGAGAGTCGCCTTGGCCTAAGCGGCTGACGAGGGTTTTACAGGCGAGGGCATTAGCGCCATTGATGCGCATAGCATCGGAGCCGCAGACACCGTGGGCGCAGGAGCGGCGGAGGGTTAAGGAGCCATCGATTTCCCATTTGATGCGATGGAGGAGATCTAAGACGGAATCATTGGGATTGACTTTTTCCAAGTTGTATTCACCCCACCAAGGGGCGCTGTCTTTCTCGGGATTATAACGGCGGACACGCATATTAACTTGCATAATTTTTCTCCAATTAAATCCTAGTAGACCCGTTCTTTCGGTTCGTAGCGGCCGAGAACAACGGGTTTATAATCGAGGGTGAAGTTGCCATCTTCGTCACGATGACAGAAGGTATGTTTGAGCCATTGTTCATCATTCCGTTTGGGGAAGTCATCACGGGCATGGCCACCGCGACTTTCTTGACGAGCGAGGGCGGAGATGGCGGTAACTTGGGCGAGTTCGAGAAGACAGCCTAATTCCCATGCTTCGAGAATATCGGTGTTGAACTGTTTGCCTTTGTCGTCGATGGTGATGTCATTGTAGAAGGCGTCAAGAAGCCCTTCGAGTTCATCGACAGCGGTTTGCATCATCTCTTCTAAACGGAAGACGCCGACATTGTCAGTCATCGTTTTTTGCATTGCTTCGCGTAATTGATGTGGTTTTTGGTTACCAGTGCTATGGCGAATACGTTCAAACTCAGCGATGACTTCATCGGCGGCACCCATGGGGACGGGTTGGAGCTCGGCCTCTTTACAATATTCAGCCATATGGACACCAGAGCGGCGACCGAAGACGACCAAATCGACCAAAGAGTTGGTGCCAAGGCGATTGGCGCCATGAACAGAGACACAGGCAGACTCGCCGGCGGCGTAAAGGCCGGGGAGGACGGTGTTTTTGGCGTCGAGGATGACACAACCATCGGTATTGGTGGGGATGCCACCCATGGCGTAGTGGGCGGTCGGTTGGACGGGCATCGGTTCGTGGACGGGGTCGACACCGAGGTAAGTGCGGGTGAAGTCAGCAATATCAGGTAATTTAGCTTCGATATAGTCGCGACTGATACGCCGTTTTTCACCAGCTTGTTCGAAATATTTATTAACCGTTTCCGGGGTGATATCGAGGTGGACATAATTACGACCATTGACACCACGGCCAGCTTTAACTTCGAGATAGATAGCACGGCTAACGACATCGCGGCTGGCTAAATCTTTGATGCTGGGGGCATACTCTTCCATGAAGCGTTTGCCTTCACCATTGATGAGGACACCGCCTTCACCACGGACACCTTCGGTGATGAGGATGCCGAGTTTGTGAATGCCGGTGGGGTGGAATTGGAAGAATTCCATATCTTCGAGGGGGATACCACGCCGTAAGCAGATGGCGGCACCGTCACCGGTGAGGGAGTGGGCGTTGGAGGTGACTTCCCAACAGCGGCCCCAGCCGCCGGTGGCGAAGAGGACAGCTTTGCTGTTAAAGATGTGGAAATCGCCGGTGGCGATTTCGATAGCGACCACGCCACGAATGGTATCATCGACACGGATGAGGTCAACGACATGGAATTCATCGAAGAAGTTGACATTGTTTTTGATACATTGTTGGTAAAGCGTTTGGAGGATCATGTGGCCGGTACGGTCAGCGGCGTGACAGGCACGCATAACGGGTTTGCCGGTTTCGTTATTGGTGTGGCCACCAAAGCGACGTTGGGAGATACGGCCATTGGGGAAACGGTCGAAGGGGAGGCCCATATGTTCGAGTTCGATAACGGTATCGACCGCTTCTTTACAGAGGATATCGACCGCATCTTGGTCGGCGAGGTAGTCAGAGCCTTTGACGGTGTCATAGGCGTGCCATTCCCATTTATCGTCTTCCATGTTACCGAGGGCGGCGCTGATACCACCTTGGGCGGCACCGGTGTGGGAGCGAGTGGGGTAGAGTTTAGAGATGACGGCGACATTGACATCGCGGCTGGCGTAGAGGGCGGCCATGAGGCCGGCCCCGCCAGCGCCAACGATAATTGCATCGAAAGTGTGAGTTTTTACATTAGTCATAGCTTTAAATTATCCTTAATGGGGAGCGAGTGTTTCGGCGACATCGCGAGCTTGAGCGGGGTCAAAAAATATGATAGCGGCGGCGGCATAAACGAGAGCAAAGACGAGAAAAGCGACTAAGAGGCCACGGATTACCCGTAAAGTGCGTTCGTTATGGATATAATCTTCGAGGATATTGCGCAAGCCGTTGATGCCGTGGGGGAGGGCGAGGAAGAGGAGCAGCATATCATAAATTTTCCAACCCCAATCATCCCATTGGTCGGCGACGAAAGCGAGGGTGAGATTATGGACATCATTGAGGACGAGTTGGATAAAGACATGGCCGACAGCAAGGATGAGCAGGCTGATACCGGACATACGCATAAAAAAGTAAGCACGACGTTCGAAATCATTACCGATATTGGCACGACGAACAGTGCGTTTAGGTGCAGGAGAGATAGTTGTCATTGTCTAATAAGCTCCTTAATTAGGACTATAATCGGCGAGAGAAGGAATTGTCCAGCATGAGTCACCAGCGGCGGACAGTGCGGTACAATGGGTGCCAATGCTAAGGGTGAGCCAGAGGGCGAGGGGGATGAAGAGAACGAGGAAAAGGACCCAAACGGCCGTTGCGCTTTGGGTTTGGTATTTCCACCATTCGGGGCGGAAGTCGAGGAGGGCGATGCGCGTACCATTAAAAGCATGGAAAAGGACAGCGCCAGCGACAGCGATTTCACCTAAGCCAAAGAAAGGATGCTTAAAGAGGTCGATAGACCAAGCATAGAGATAAGGGTAGAAGTGGGCATTGGCTGTGTCGACGACGTGGATCATCAAAAAGCCAAGGATAGCGAGACCGGAGATACGGTGAGCTATCCAGCTATAGTGACCGGAGCGGCCGCGATAGCGGATACTTTCGGTAACTGTAAGTTTAAGAGAGTCCATGAATATTTTACCTCCACGGTACTGACGTAATTAGTGGTTAGGTGATTGGGTCAGATTAGCCGATCCCATTTATCATACTGCCTAACCGATCGTCTAATTACTAAGTGGGTTTGGGATAGAAAAGACAAAATGTTTGGTTTTTTGGCAATTAAATCAGCCAAGTAGCTATTTAAGGGCGTTAAACTAAATTTTTTTAACATGTATGCTTAAAAATTAACCGTTTAATGCGTTGCAATTGTTAAACTAGAAGCATAAAATCTTTTAGATTAACAACTTACCAGAGTAAAAGCTATTGGAATTAGATTGTTAATACGCCTTAAAACGTTAATGGAATTATAACACAATAAAAAATGATGGGCAGGTTATGTAATGAATTAATTAATTGATTTTAGCTTGGATTGGCTACAGGGCAATTGCATGCTCTTAGATTTCTCCACTCCGTTTGCCCTTTTTCTGATTTGGAACGTATTAGTAATGAAAAACGGGCAACCTCCGGTCGAAAAGGGCATTTCTGGTGAGAGATTGAATGTAATAAGGCGAGTATGTGATTGCCCTGAGAGCGAATAAGTTTCGAGATGGTGTGGAAATGAGAGGGGGGTATAATAGAGGGTTTTGTAGAGAGCGAGGCCAATTGGAAATTAACTTAGTGCTTTGTAAACAAAGTTTTTAGTGCTTCTTCTGTCTGGTGGAAGTTAAGAAGATTTATGTTACGAAGTACTTAGTAGAGTGTAAACGAAAGAATCTAGAGTGGGAAGTTTCTCATGCTGTTAGATTATAAGTGGATTCCGGCCTGCGCCGGAATGACAGCGTTCTGGGTTATTTATGTTACAGTCTACTTAGATATAATTGAGTATATTGTACAAGTGGGTAAGTGATGATGAAACGAAGTGATAAGCGCACAAGTTGGGGATGGGAACGATGGTTGTTGTTGGGGGTGATTATGGTGGGATTTGGGTTGCGGGTTTATCGCTTGGAGGCGTTTAGCTTTTGGATTGATGAGGGGTTGACACCGTTACGGGCGGGATATGATGTGTCAACGATATTGGGGAATCGGATTTTCATTCAGGAGGCGGCGTCGGTGGATACGCATCCGCCGTTTTATTATTTATTGGTGCATGTGACGCGGGGATTGTGGGGAGAGAGTGTATTTGCTTATCGTTATTTTTCGGTATTGTGGGGGATTTTGTTGTTGCCGTTGTTATGGCAGATGGGGCGGCGGTTGGGGGGGCGCGAGGTGGGGTTGCTGAGTGTCGTTTTGGCGACGTTGAGTCCGTTGTATGTGTGGTATAGCCAAGAGGCACGGATGTATACGTTGTTTGTTTGGTTGGGGTTGGTGATGAGTTACTGTTTGTGGCGGGGGTGGGAGGAGGTATGGCGGGGGGAACGGCCGTGGCGGTGGCTGATAGCGTATAGTCTTAGTGGAGGAATTGCGTTGTATACGCATTATACGGCGCTGTTTTTGATTGGGGCGCAGGTGGGGGTGACTGTTTTATTGATAGGAGGGCGTCGCTTGTGGGGTGTTGATTTT
>DATHYN010000102.1:0-38917 GCA_035459145.1 Anaerolineae bacterium
AAGGATTGAACGAAGTCGAGAAATCTACCCTAACAACACCCCAACCAACTCATCCACAGGCTTAATTGATTACCAAACCCACATTAACTAACACTATTAGTCGCCACCATATGCTCGGCCGACACCTTTATCAACTCCCGCAACACCTCTTCGTCAACATCAGCTAAGCGCTTAATATACAAACAAGACTTCCCCAATTTATGCTTACCCAAACGCCCCATCAAATCCTCATACTGCTCAAAACCAGACATAATATACAACGTTAAATTCTGCTTACGCGGCGCAAAACCCACCAAAAACCAACTCCCGCCTCGGCCACTCGAATACTGATACGCATACTCACCAAACCCCACAATACTATCCCCCCACATGCTCGCTTCCGCCCCAGTCACCTCCCCCATCATCTCCAGCAAAGCAAAACTATCCGCCCGCTTCTGCTCATTCTCCACCGTATTCAAATAAGCAACCACATCACCATCATTCTTTTGCGTTTTCAATTGGGTCATCATCCTTTACCTCGGCTTAATTAATTTTGGAACCTACCAATCGAAATTATACACAGTTATTTTATCAATTTCAAAAACCAAAACCATTCCTAAACAAACCTGAGTTCGACAATTCCCTCCCTCCCCCAAACGTCATTTCGAGCGCAGTTCAATCCGCCCCACCCTCGACAAACCCCACCCCTAAATCAAGGATTGAACGAAGTCGAGAAATCTGCCCTAACAACACAGTAACCAACTCATCCACAGGCTTCATTCATTATCAAACTCAGATTAAACTAATCTCCAAATCAACTCGTTTCATCAATTATCGCATCTAAACAAGCCAATACCGCCCCCATCGTCTTCAAGCGAACAAGCTTATCAACTTGCTCCACAAAACTCTCCCGCTCACCCACATACTGCTTCAAATGCTTCCGAAACAAACGTGCTCCATGCTCATCACCATAATAATCAGCCATACGCTGACCATGATCGCGCATCACCCGCACCAATTCCGCATCCGTGACCGTCTCCTTATCCCGATAACTAAATATCCATGGATTTCCCATCCCCCCTCGGCCAATCATCACCCCATCACACCCCGTCGCCACCATCATCCGCTCAATATCCGCCACCTCCACCACATCCCCATTCCCAATCACCGGTATCGATAACGCCGCCTTCAACTCCCCAATCGCCTCCCAATTCGCCTCCCCATTATACTTCTGCTCCTTCGTCCGCCCATGCATCGCCACCAATGACGCCCCATTATCCTCCAAAATCCGACCAATCTCGATATAATTGCGCAAATCATCCCACCCCAAACGAATCTTGCCCGTCACCGGCACCTCCAAATGATGCGTCAACAAACGAAACGTCTCCGCCACCAACTCCGGCTGAGGCATCATCCCCACCCCCGCCCCTCGGCCACTCACCCGCCGCGTCGAACAACCCATATTAATATCAATAATATCCGGCCCCCACTCCTCAATCCTCTGCGCCGCCGCTAAAATCTTGCGCGCATCATTCCCAAATATCTGAAACACCATCGGCCGCTCTCCCTCCTCATAATCCAAAAACGACCAATACCGATTCTGCTTCTTCCCCAATAACCCCTCCACCGGCACAAACTCACTATAACTCATCGCCGACCCAAACTGACGGCACAACGTCCGATATGGCAAATCAGAATAACCCGCCATCGGTGACAAAATCGCCCGCCCATAAACTGGCACACGCCCCACCCAAAAAGCAGGTGCCTCTTTCTCTTCAATAGCCACACCCGCCCCAACCTGAATATTTTTTGTCTCTCTAATCATTCTTCCATTATACCATCACTCCCCCCCCCAAGTCATCACCCTAATCCTGTAAACGAAATCACACCCTCCCTATCAAAACCCCAACAAATAGCCTGTCAAAAAATTAATACGCTCCTACCGCCAGAGACGGTACAATGAATAGTGAACCTATTATTGATCGTATATTCAAAGGAAAATGAGACCCATGCATATTCTAGTAACCAATGATGACGGTGTTTTCTCCCCCGGCCTCCTCGCTCTAGCCCAAGCAGTCCGCCCCTACGGCAAAGTCACCATCCTCGCTCCCCATCGGAACTGGTCTGCTAGTGGTCATGTCAAAACCCTTGACCGCCCCCTTCGCCTCTGGCAAGAGACCTTAGCCGATGGCACCATCGCCCACACCGCCGATGGCTCCCCCTCCGATTGCGTTGCCCTTGCCGCCATGGGCGCCGTTGGCGACCATATCGACCTCGTCGTCTCCGGTATCAACAACACCGCTAACCTCGGCCACGACGTCACCTACTCCGGCACCGTCACCGCCGCCATGGAAAGCGCCATCAACAACATCCCCGGCATCGCCTTCTCCCTCGACGCTGGCCGCAAAAGCCGCTCCGAAATCGACTTTACCGCCGCCAACAAAATCGCCCACCAAATCATCAACACCGTCCTCCAACACAGTATCCCCCCCAACCTCTGCCTCAACGTCAACATCCCCGACCTCCCCGCTGATGATATCAAAGGCATTCGCTGTACCCGCCAAGGCCTCCGCATCTATAACGACAACCTCGACCAACGCCAAGACCCCCGCGGCCGTGACTACTACTGGATCGGCGGCGACCACCCCACCGGCGTCCCTGAACCAGGGACCGATATCGGTGCCCTCGACAACGGCTACGTCTCCATCACCCCCCTCCAACTCGACCTCACCGCCTACGGCACCCTTTCCCACCTCAGCAACTGGTATTGGGACCGTCCCCAACGCCCTCACACAAGCAACCCGCCACAACCGGCCACAACCAATTGGGCCGTCGCCTAATTTGCACAATATCGGCAAAACAATTATAATGATCGCCACAGTTGTTTAACCAAAAGATTTAACACTTTTAAAGAAACAACAACGAAGTAATTACTACAAAATATTTGTGACTTTTTAATTGAGTATAAGATACAAATATTTTTTCATAATAACTTATATACAAAGACGATCACAGAGATAAGTAAAATTATCTTGTTCTCCAGAGAGTTGGCGGTTGCTGTAAGCCAATGAACAAATAGTTTGAAATCCACTCTTCAGTCGCTTATTGAGAAAGCCATACAGGCACAAAATAAGCCGGGCACGCCCGTTAAAGCGTTTAGAGGTTAATCTTGCATAACAAGATTGACAAATCCAGGTGGCACCACGAGTCCCATCGTCCTGGTCAGGATGATGGGACTTTTTTTATTGATGATGGGACTTTTTTATTGATGATGAGACTTTTTTATTTTGGAGGTAAAACTTATTATGTCCGTATTAGCCCTTGTCGGTATCGGCATTTTAATTATCTTATCAGCCATTATTATCATTGTTGTTCTCATTTATAACAACAATCAAGATATGTAAAGAATTTTTTGGAGGTTTCCCATGATAGACATTAAATTAATTCGTGAACAAGCAGATTGGGTCAAAGCACAAGTGGCCAAACGAAATGATAACAGCCCCATCGATGAAATCCTCGCCGCTGATGAACGGCGTCGTGAAATCATCGTCGAAGTTGAACTTTTACGCCAAGAACGTAACAAAGCCTCGAAAGAGATTGGTCAAGTCATGGGCAAACTCAAAAAACTAGAAAAGCAAGCCAAGAAAGCAACCGGCGAAGAGCAAGTACAGCTCAATGCTGAAGTAGCCGCGTTGCAGGCTGAGGCCGAGGCGGCCAAAGAACGCCCGCGCCAAATCGGTGAACAAATTAGCGCGATGGATGAAGAGTTGCGTCAAGTCGAAGCCAGTTGGCAAGAAAACATGTTATGGGTGCCCAATATGCCCCATGACAGCGTTCCCGTTGGTAATGACGAAGAAGCCAACCTCTTTCACGAACCCCAAGGCCCCCCCGAACCAACCTTCACCTTCGAGCCCAAAGCCCATTGGGACATCGGCACCGATTTAGACATTATCGACTTCGAACGAGGTGTCAAACTGAGCGGCAGTCGCTTCTACCTCCTCAAAAAGAACGGCGCCCGCCTTCAACGCGCCCTCATCCAATTTATGCTCGATATGCACGTCAACGACCACGGCTACGAAGAAATATACCCCCCCTTCGTTGTCCGCTCGGCCATGTTCGAAGCCGCCGGCCAACTCCCCAAATTCTTCGACAACATCTACCGCGATGCCGAAGAAGATTTGATGCTCTTAGCCACCGCCGAAGTCGCCCTCACCAACATCCACCGTGATGAAATCTTTGAGGAAAGCGACCTCCCCCTCCGCTACGTCGCCTACACCCCCTGCTTCCGACGCGAGAAAATGAGCGCCGGCAAAGATGTCCGTGGCATCAAACGCGGCCACCAATTCGACAAAGTAGAAATGTACCAACTCGTCAAACCGGAAGACAGCTACGCCATCCTCGAACAGATGAAACAACACGCCATTGACATTTGCGAAGCCCTCGGCTTCCGCTATCGCATCGTCGAACTCGCTACCGGTGACATCAGCTACGCCTCGGCCAAAACCTACGACATCGAAATCTGGGCCGCCGGCTGTCAAGAATGGCTCGAAGTCTGCTCCGCCAGCAACTGCACCGACTTCCAAGCCCGCCGCGCCAACATCCGCTACCGCCCCGAAGATGGTAGCAAAAACCAGTTCGTCCACACCCTCAACGCCAGCGGCCTCGCCCTCCCCCGCGTCGTCATCGGCATCCTCGAAAACTACCAACAAGAAGACGGCTCAGTCATCATCCCCGAAGCCCTCCGCCCCTACATGGGCGGCCTCGAAATATTGCGCTAACCAACAACGACAGGGGCGGCTTGAAAGCCGCCCCCGTCAAGGATATCATCACAACCCCCTAGCCCTCTTCAGGATACTGTCGTTTTTTAACATTTCACTCCCCACACTAGAGGTAGCGCGATTTGTTAAATCGCCAGACTCCCAACTGAACACCCCTTCCTCTTAAAAAAAACGACACTATCTTCGAGGAGGCATCCCAACTAGCCCAATACAACAGCCCGTTCAGGGCTGTCATCCTCGCGAAAGCGGGGATCCACTCCTAAAATCACCTTTAAATCGCCCTCGTTCTCCGCAAATTCCCATCACCAATCCCCCACCTCTAACGCCCATCTAACAACAACCAAGTACAATACTTCCCATGGAAGATCTACAACTCATCATCGTCGCCGACGACCCCCTCGCCCGTGGCTGGTGGCAACAACTCCTCACCAACGTCGACGATTGCACCGTCGTTGCCCAAATCAACAGCACCACCCATTGGCCCGAAGAGATCGAAACCTACTACGGCGATGCCGTCCTCTGGGATTTAGGCTGGGAAGCCCCTGACACCCTCCCCGATTTGACCGATTTAAGCCTACCCACCCTCGCTTTAGTCGCCGATGATGAGACCGCCAACCTCGTCTGGCAAGCCAACATCCCCGGCATACTCAGCCGCGAAACCTCGGCCAACGAACTCGCTCACGCCCTCCGCGCCATCACCCTCGGCCTCACCATCCTCGGCCCCGGCCTCCGTGACGCCGTCAGCCGCGACGTCACCAACTGGCCCTGGCCCGAAATACCCACCCTTACCCCCCGCGAAACCGAAGTCCTACAACTCATCGCCCAAGGCTTAACCAACAAAGCGATCGCCCACCAACTAGACATCAGCGACCACACCGTCAAATTCCACGTCAACTCCGCCATGAGCAAACTCAACGCTCCCAGCCGCACCGTCGCCGTCGTCCAAGCTACCCGTTTAGGCCTCATCAACATCTAACCTCCCCATTTGGTTAGGCCCCCGCCTCCCCAAGCAGGCGATGCCCCCCCGCCTCAAAACCCGTATACTAAATACCAACAATTAATTTTCGAGGCTCCTTCCCAACCTGCGAGGTTTCATAACCAACACATTCCCCCAGCCAACATCTACCAAAAAACCTCGCAGGTTTTATAACCCAAACGTCAGCCACACAACCAACTATCAAGGTTTTACAACCCAAACCTGAGCCTCACAACAAAAATATCAGCTCGGCTAACTAAAAACCAACCGAGCCCATTCACTACCCACGGAGGTACTATGTCCACCCAATTACAACAAATATCCACCGGCCTTGCCGACGTCGTCGCCCAAACCAGCCCCTACATCGTCCGCGTCGAAGGACGCCGCCGCGTCCCAGCCAGCGGCTTCGTTTGGTCGGCCGAGGGGCACATCATCACCGCCCACCATGTCCTACGCCGCCAAGACGGCATCCAAATCGGTTTAGATGATGGCCGTCGCGTCAACGCCACCCTCATCGGCCGCGACCCCACCACCGACCTCGCCCTCCTCCAAGCAGACGAAGGCGATTGGACCCCCTTACCCACCGCCGCCCCCGACTCATTACGCGTTGGCCAACTCGTCCTCGCCCTCGCCCGCCCCGGCCGCACCGTCCAAGCCACCCTCGGCCTCCTCAGCGCCGTCGCTGGCAGTTGGCGCACCCGCGCCGGCGGCCTCATCGACCGCTACCTCCAAACCGACGTCTTGATGTATCCCGGCTTTTCCGGCGGCCCCTTAGTCAACGCCCTCGGCGAAGTCGTGGGCCTCAACACCTCCGGCCTCGCCCAAGGCGTCAGCCTATCATTACCCGTTGACACCATCACCCGCGTCGTGACCGCCTTACAAGCCCACGGCCGCATTCAACGCGGCTACCTAGGCGTCAGTACCCAGCAAGTCAAACTCCCCGCCGGCGTCGTTGACGCCACCGGTCAAAAAAGCGGCTTACTCATCGTCGGCCTTGAGCCCGATACGCCCGCGGCCGAGGGTGGGTTATTAGTTGGTGACATTATTGTTTCGTTAGCTGGCGACCCGATCAAGCATCACGATGATTTATTAGCCAGTTTGAGCAGTGACCGTGTGGGACAAGAGGTTGAGATTGGGTTGGTGCGTGGCGGGGTTGTGGCGGCCGAGGGCGTCGTCATCGGTGCCCGCGACTAACCCATTCTAAACAACAAAAAAACAGGTGCCTGAGTAGGCACCTGTTTTTTTGCTAAACCATCCCCCTATCATCGCTAATAAATATTATCCATCCAATTCCGCGAACTAAACCGTTGCTCACGCCACGGATCCGCCTCATTGCTATAACCACCCTTCTCCCAAAAACCAAGCTGATCCTCAGCCCGGAACTCAAGCCCCCGCAACCATTTCCCCCCCTTCCAGAAATATTTACTCTCTTTCTCACTCCGGTCAGCAAACGTCCCCACCACCACCCGCAACGGGTACCCATGCTCCGGCGTCAACGGTTTACCATCATAATGCGTCGCCAAAATCACATTTTCATACAACAAGAAATCCAATGGCGTGTTCGTCGTAAACCCAAACTCACAATGCTGAACCACAAACTTAGCTTCCGGTTTCGGCTTAATGAACCCCTCATCAATTAACGTGCGCAACGACACACCCGACCATTTCGTATCAAACTTCGACCAACGCGTCACGCAATGAATATCAAGCGTTACCTCATAACGTGGCAAAGCATTAAACTCCTCCCACGTCCACGTCACCTCCTCCTCCACCAACCCAAAAACCCGCAAATCCCAATTATCCAAAGTTTTATATTGCGGTGTGGGGCCATAATGAAGTACCGGAAACTTTTGTGTCAACGATTGCCCCGGCGGCAAACGATTCTCAGACGACTTCCGTTTTTCATCATCACGACGGTTTAACATACGATTGAACATAACATTTATCCTTATAATCTAGAGAGGGTTGCTGATGATACCCCTAGTTTACCCTAAAAAGCATAAGATATCTGTAAAAAAGAACACCACCAGTTTCAACTTTAATCTTTTTGTAATTGTCCCCCTCGGCCCAAACTGCCTCAAATCCCCCTTGCATTCCCTCCACATAAATGCTATAATATCCGTCGCTTTGGGCGCGTAGCTCAGCTGGTTAGAGCGCACGGTTCACATCCGTGAGGTCGGGGGTTCGAGTCCCTCCGCGCCCATAAATGACCCTTTTTTATGCATCAAAATGTGCCCAAACAGTTCGTTTGGGTATTTTTTTGCCAATATTCCCCCCCCATATATGGTGCTACCCATTTTCATTATCGTCACTTTTTGATTGCTGGTTTAGAGCATTAAGTACGGCGGCGGCTACACGTTCGGCCAATTGCTCCTCATCTGTTGTCTCTTTTGACCTATGACCCAAATTTGTAATAACGTTTTTGACATCATCATCTTGAATATGTAAATAATATTGGCTTGTTGTCTCCATCGTTTTGTGCATAAGATTTTGGCTGACGGCTTTAAATTCTTCCGTTGTCCTCGTTTTCCCACCCGCATAATGAGTAAACCCATGACGGAAGGCATGTGGATTATAATGAGGCAAACCCACCCGCTTTGTCCACCTTTTGAAATCTTTGCGAAAACGGCTAGGACGGTGCTTGCCAATAGGCGGTGGATTAGGATCGAGCCAACCAGTTTCAGTTGATAAGTGAGCAAACCATAAATCATCACTGCTTAGACTCTGACGCAATCGTGTATCCCAATCAAGAATGATTTCCCAAAGTTCTGGAGCTTCAGGAGGGTTGATCAAATAGGTTGTAGCCCGTAAACTATTCTTCGTTTTCACCCCCCACTCCGGCCACTGCTTAACTGTTTTTGCTTCCAAATCAACCGCTTTTAAAGGCAAGGTGACAAAAGCATTAATACGCATTCCTGACAAAAACAGAAATGCAGCCGCCGCCCGAATACGATACTCCCAAGCATACTGGATGGGAGCTTGGGCAATTGCCCGTATATCATTTAGCGTCACAACATTAGGGCGAGGCGATTCTAATAGATTGTCGGGAACCTGCAATGTCGTTATCCATTGCAAATGTTGTTTCGAGAACCCACGCTTATTTTCAGCCAACCAACGAAATAATCTCTGCACAGAGGTTAACAGCCGTTTGGCATAAGCGGCTGTTATCGGTTTGCCTGCATGATTCAAAAGTTTTGAAACATATTCAGGAAATGTGGGGACTTTTTTGTGTACTTGTGCAAATAATGTATCATCTGCCCATATTAAAAAATGTGCCAATCGTTTGCGCTCTTGCTCCACTGTCGTTGATTTGAGTCGATCAAACTGAGAACGATATTCCAAGTAAGACTCTATAAGTTTCCAATTAGCCCGATAATTCATTCGTTTGATAGTCATCAGTTATTCCTTTTTATCGTAATTGGTCATTTAAGTTTATATAGTTAGGTTTATGATCGGTAACAATATGAGATATGCAACGATTACAATGAGGACAATGGCACAGCAAATAAACAAGACCATTTTTTTCTTCCTGCTTTGGATCAACAATCTTGACCGCTTTTTGACACGTTAAACAGACTGCTTCATCCTTATCAGGTTTCACTTTTTTATAAACAGACAAATACCACTCACAAAATTCATGCCCGTTGATCCAAATCTTTCCATTACTATCTTTGTGATGTGGATACCCCAAATGTTTATAGACACGATAAAATTGCCGCACATTGATGTCCAGTTCTTCTGCAATTTCACTGGGACGATAAGGCATATCATGCAAACTCCGTAAGCGATTTTGCTGGTCAGCACTTAAACGGCCACGTAAGATAAGTTTTTTCGTTTCTGTAGGGTCTTCTTTGCTCATTTTTTTCTCCAATAAACAAAAAAATCCCAAGCCGTTGTGTACGGTTGGGATTCAAATTAATAGATATTTATGTTTGTTGCCACTAAGTAGTGTGACGGATAGAACCTTTGTTTCAAAATTCTCGAAATAGTATACACCAAAACGGAGTTCACGGTCAAGAACCAATTTGAATAATGTATGTGAACCGACGCCGTTTTTATCCCTATCATTCTGTTTCAAACCTCCGATACGGCACATGCAACAACTCCACCGCCTGCCGCTTCGCCCTCTCATCACGGCGGTCATACCGCGCCGTCGTCGTCACGTTAGCATGGCCTGCCAGCCTCTGTACCGTAGCAATGTCAGCCCCAGCGTCCAGCAAGTCGCTGACAAAGGTGCGGCGCAGGTCATGGGGCGACAACGCTTTGATACCCGCTTTCTTAGCACGACCGCCCAACATCTTATAAATCGCCTGTGTTGACAACCGACCCCCAGCCCCCCGCCCCAAACGCCAAAACAAAGCTCCCGCCTCGTCACCGCGCACGGCCAGCCAATCCGCTACCGCCGCCCCTGCCCCACTCACCACCGGCACCAGTCGCTCCTTATTCCCCTTCCCCCGCACCCGCAACACCATCTCCTCCACATCATAGTCAGCCAGTTCCAACGCCACCAGCTCGCCTCGACGCAGGCCACAGGCATACATGACGGCAATGATAGCCGCGTCACGAATCCCGCTGGCCTTGTTGTCGCAAGTGGCAAGCAGTGCCGACAGCTCCCCCGCTGAGATAGCACGGCCGCTCGGCACTGTCGTCCCCTTCACATTCTCAACGCTCACCGCCATCTGATACGCCTCAGGCGGCATCTGCCCCAGCTTCCACGCCGCCTTCAACACCCCACGAAGCGCAGACAGCATTTTGTTGACCGTGGTGTGGCTGTACCGCTCTTGCAGTTCGGCGCGGATTGCTTGGGTGTGTTGGAAGCGGAGTTGGTGCCACGGGACGTTGGTGGCCGTGGCTCTCTCGTCGGCCGTCACGATTCTGGCGATGCTGGTCAGCGATTGATGCATGGTGCGACGGCTTCCAGCGGCGAGGCCAGCAAGGTAGACGAGAGCGGCGTTTTGGTCGGGGGCGACGAGTTCGGCGTTGTTAAGGGGGACGATCTGGTTAGGCATGGGAATGCTCCGACAGGTTTTGAGAACAGCCATTCTCATAACCAAAATAGGGTTGTTTTTGCATTAGTAATCGACTCCTTTGATGGGGCCGTCAGCGTGTCGCCATGCTAGGCCACGGACAATATTGCCGATCATGGCGATGTTAACGCCGTACTTTTTCGATAGCTCTTTATAGCGGATGCCGCCAGCCGCATACCGTTCACGGATTTCGAGGACTTGGTCGGCCGTGAGTTTGGCACTGTGATGCGCTTCCGCTTTGTTGCCTCGCTTGACGATGGGTCCACCCACCCGCTTCCAATTATCGCCAGCTAGGATTGAAGCGAGGGTGCCTTTAGGGATGCCATGCTTTTCGGCCAGCTCCCGTTGGGTCATGTTGCCTTGGGCGTATTCGCGTCGCATGGCAATCACTTGCTTGGCAGTCAAACTGGTGCCACCATGCGCTTCCCCATTGACATAGGTGGCTCGTCCCTTCATCCGCATGTCTGTCATGTTGCTGTGTTGCGTTCCTACCGTAAGATGATCCGGACGACAACAGGCTGGGTTGTCGCATAAATGCATCACTTTCAATGTGGGGGGGACATCGATGTTGTTAGCATAGACCCAAGCGAGGCGACTGGCCGTGTACACCCGCTTGCTAATGCGGAAGACGCCATAACCACCCTTTTTCTTCGCCGCCACCCATAGCCAGCACCCGCTCTCATCGTCCGTATCTACCTTCTCCCAAAAGCGATTGGCATGAGGTGCAATCTCTTCAGGGTCAATTGGCCGTGCTTTGGTCATGATGCCGCCTCCTTACTCACCTCCGCGACTGCTTCTACTGCTGTGCTGGCGGCCGTCGCCTCTGCTTCTGGATCCTCTGTTGCCTCGTCAGCCGCTGTCAGCCATAGCTGGCCGTCACGCTCGGCCACCCCATCCACGATGATAGTGAGCTGGTTGTTCTCAATATCGAAGCTGACATCCCCCCCCTCCTCATCAAAATCCAACAGGGACTGGATCACAATCTCTAACCTATTTTGGAGTCCGATCTCTTTCCGTTTACGTTTGCTCATCTTCTGCTTTCCTTTTTTGGTAGCGTCGCCGATTGCGACGGTATTGTTTTAGTCGTTCTTGATTGTTTAGCGTGTCAATTTTGCCGCCGTAACTGCTTCGGCGGTGACCTTTCGCTTCTGTCCACCGCCACCGCCAGTAAAGTCCTGTCGTCCCATTTTGGAGAGCCACCGCCTTGATCTCGATCCGCTTGTTGGTAACTTTAGGGCGAACGGGTTGGCTATTTGCCATTGGTGGCTCATTGGTGGCATACCTCTGGCGTTTTAGTTTGCCCTTTGGCGTAGGGATGGCAGTGGCGGCCGTGGCTGACTGGTTGCCCTCGTCAGCCTGCTCGCCGCTCACCGCCGCCTCTGCGCTGACTACATGCTTTCGTCCTCGTTGTCGAAAGGGGTATCTTGCTCGCTGGCTGATGGGGCTGGCTCGCTGGCTTCCATTGGTGGCTGGGGGTTGGTCATGGTTACGGGTTGGTTGGGGGCTGAGGTAGGGTGGTGGTTGACGATTGGGCTGGGTTGGCTGGTGGGGGTGAGGTCGCTGACCATGACATCCAATGGTTGACGTGTTTGCGAGACGGGTGGGATCCATTCTTGCCGCTGTGGTGGTGGCAGAGCTGGCTGGGCACGGTTGACATGCCAAGCCACAATCTCCTGCCGCATCTCATTCGTCCACGTCTCCGACACTTCATCCGCTAACTCAATAGCGATCTCCCGCACCTTGTTGTCAAACTGGCCAAACGTCTGTGCCATCACCCGCCCCGTCAACGCTTTTTTGTAGATCTGCTTCATGATATTGGGGTGCAACAGTGGCATCATAAACTTGGCCACGAGGTTGACGATGGCGGCAATGGTGATCAGCCGCGAAGGGGTGTCCGCACCAAGGACATTGAAACCGATGGCTCCCAAGTGCAGGGCGGTGGCACCACTGACCATCGCTAAGCCGAAAATGGCGACGAGAAGGCTGAGAGCGAGCTGGAGGAGCCCTTCCGCCTCTTTCAAGAAAAACATCCACCAGTACAGCATCGACCCCTCAAACAAGACTAATCCTAACCCAGCCACGATCTGATTGCCGCTGACTTCATACAGCAAGTTCCACGTTTGGTAAGAGGTGAACCCCAGAATGAGGATCCCAAACAGATAACCAATGAAATTCAAAATTGCCTTACTCATGTCTCGCATGATTTACTCCTTGTAGGTAGTGCGTTTGTTAAATCGCACGTTGGTAAAAATCAACCGCTGACGGGGAATCGCCGGAGGCGATTGATGTCTGTGTATTCCTATGTCAGTGGTTGACGTTGCTGGGCGATGACCCCTACGCCATCATCACCTCCTTCACCAAAACTTGCCTTGAGCCTGCCGAAATGGTTGACTCTGTCACAAAGGCCACATCCACCTGCGCCTCAGCAATCACCCGCAACGTCCGCAGAATCATCGGCTTGAGACGGTTTGTCAGCCAGTCGCAAGCGTATTCGTTGCGGACGAGAATTACATAAACGCCTTCAGCCGCTTGCACGAGCTTGCTGTCTGCCAGCCACGAGTTGAAGGTGGTTTGCGTCATCTGCAAGGACAGCTCGTCAAGCGTATGCCGCCAGATACGGGCTTCTTGTGGCTCTGGGGGGCTGGCTGGCTCTGGGGCTGGCTCCAAGGCTGACGAGGGGACTTGTGGCTCTGCTGGCTGGCTGGGAGGGCAGGAAGGGGCTGGCTGGCTAGCTGTAGCTGACCACAACTCAACAAGGTCATCCGGCCACAGCTTTTTCTGCAAACGGCTCCGGATGAAGCCTGCTGGCCGTTTGATCCATTGCTGGCGGTCGCTGGGGAGCCATTCCCACCAGAGGAGCCATGCCGCCAGCTCATAACGGGGTAGGGAGGCCAGCCGCTGACGGGCATGATCGAAACCGATGGCGGTCAGTCGATTGATTAGCTCGTCGTCGGCCGTGCTGAGAGCGGTGATGCGTTCGGTCAGATCATGATCTGATTCATGATCTAATTCATTATGATTTATGATCATTTCAGTATCATGATCATGAGGGGTGGGAGTGGTTGATGAAGGACAAAAAGTTGCCGAGGTGGGGCGGTTTGAGGCCGTGGCGGTCACTTTGTGGTCTTCGTGGGCTGGTGACGCTTGGTCATCATTGCTTGGCGAAGGGCAAAAAGTGGCCTGCGGGGGATAGTTTGGTTGGTGGGCTGACTGAGGTGGTAATAGTTGACCGCTTACTGCTGATAAGTGGACTTCAATGGCTGACAGCCTGTTGCTCAAGGCCACTAGCGTGGTGGTGATGCTGGCAGTTGGCTCCGCCTCGACGGGCAGTGGTGGCAGGCTTGGTGACGCTGGTGCTGATGTTGGCTCTGGTTTCACGGGTGAAACGAAAATAGGGAGTTGGTAGGCGTTTTTGTGCAGGCTCCAGCCCTCATAGTGACGGACTCTCTCTACAAGGGGAGGGGAAGCGGTCACCAATGCTTGTAAAGCGGCGGTAACGCCCCCTTTGCTGTAGCCCGTCTGCTCCGACAGCCACTGCCAGCCGACCGCGCCTAGTCCGCTATCCTGCGCATATTTGAGGGCGTGTAGCACATGCAGCCGCGCCCCTTTGAGTAGGTGTAAGGTCTCTTTCATCGTTCTCATGGCTTACTCCTTGTGTGCCATGTTGTTGATAAAGTACCCTTGCCTATGAATGGCAAGGGGAAACCAAACACCCCTAAAATTCGCAAAACAAAAAGCCGCTCCCTGACTGGGGAGCGGCCGTATGCTTGCAAACCAATGGGCTTACCACGTTTCACTGTGAAACGTGATAAGCCAAACCTTGCCCACCTGAAGGGGGCAGTGGTATCATTGACGCCAGCCCGTGGCCTGCTTGTAGGGCAGTCTGCGGGTTTTAGACAATGGTTGGGTGTTGTCGCACCCAGCCATTGTTGCGTTTAGGGTTGTATTTAGCTTATGCTATAATTATACCTACACGCGTCGGTGTTTGTCAATGCTAATTTGACTGAATATCATCACGATAAGCTCCTCGCTTTTGACGACTACGAATGAACTCCTCCATTTTAGCTCGTGTTGTCATATATATGGGACCATATTTCTCGGCATCTAATCGCCCTTTCTTTGCTAACTCACTTAAATACACGCGAGTAAAGCCATATATTTCGGCCGCTTCAGATAATGGTATCAATCGGTCTTTGTCTTCATTCTGCTCTGTCATCATTCACACTCGTTTCCTCGTCCGGCCAGCTCCCCACCACAGGTCGTCAGCCACTGGTTTGCTTTTGTCTATCACAATTATATGGGGATTGTTGCGCACATACCACTATCGTTACCGGCATGGTATAATTTTTCTGTATCGTTTAGCTTTGGAAGTTATGAACATCTCATCACAATCGTTTGCGTTATGGGAAGGTTGAAAATGTACCAGCATTCAAAACATGAGCCTTGTTACTATTGCGGAGCACCACCACCAAGCACAAAAGAACACGCTCCCCCGAAAATGATGTTTAAGGGATTCAACTGTGGCAGTCTAACCGTTCCATCTTGTGATGCGCATAATTCAGGTAAGGGCAACACTGATCATGCAATTGTTACAATGCTTCTTATGGCATTACAGCAGGTATTGATACATCAAGAACCTAAACCAGCACTTGCGCCTAATGTGCGCAAAGCAATTCAAATAGCTGCACCAAATTTTGGGCAGGACAAGGCTTTAGTTACTTTACAAGCCTTTGTGTTAGATGCTTCACCAGACCTTGGCTACCCTTTACCATATTTCAATAATCAAAATGAACTCAAGCATTGGGTGCGACAATTAACTGCCGCATTGACATGGTCAGTTATTGGCCAATATGAACCAGCCATCTCTTGGGACAATGTAATTGTGTGGAGTCCACAATTTATTCCTACTGATACTGCTTTATCACAAGAAGAGGCCATAAACAGAATTTTAGAGAAAAAAAGACTTAAGGAGAATTTAGATGATATCGATTGGTTGCAAGGTTGGTCACCCCACCCACCTTGGCCACAAGATATTTATCGACTTGGTGTAACATTCTTGCCTGTTGAAGATACAGATGAAGAGATAGCAGTGATTTTTCACCATACATTTTATAATAGTTTGAACTGGTATGTTTGGGTTGACATGCCATACAAGATTGCTGAGCAACTATTTGTAGTGTGTAAGCCTATTGACAAAGAAAGTGCCTGATTTAACCTTAAACACCCTTGAGTAAGGGGGGAAGTTACGTCACTTACCATTGATATAAAAACAGCTTGTTACCTCCCCCTTTATGTGACATAATAAACAGTAACTAGAGAGTATCACCAATGCATAGTGGCGAAAGATTTTAGCAGTTTGTGCCGGAGCCACTGTCACCTGTAGAAGGACAACTGAATGAGCCATCAAAAACTAACCCTGCCACGGCTGGAACGCCTTCTCTTTGAAGCGTGCGACATCCTGCGTGGCAAAATGGACGCCTCCGAGTACAAGGAGTACATCTTTGGGATGCTCTTTCTCAAGCGGATGAGTGACCAGTTTGAGAAGGATCGGGCGGCGTTGGAAGCGAAGTATGCGACAGCCAATTTGCCACCCGCCGCTGTCGAGAACCAACTAGACAACCCCCATCAGTACGATTTCTTCGTGCCGAAAAAGTATCGCTGGGGGGAGATACGCCATTATAAGGAAGATGTCGGCAGTCAATTGAATAAGGCATTAGCGGGCATCGAGGATGCCAACCCCAATACGTTGCAAGATGTCCTCAAAGGGATTAACTTCAATCGGAAAGTGGGCAAGAGTACGATGAGCGATGATACGCTGGTCCAGTTCATCCAACATTTTGACCAGATACCGCTCAGCAATGATGATTTTGAATTTGCCGATCTGCTCGGCGCGGCCTACGAATACCTCATCAAATATTTCGCCGACAGCGCCGGCAAGAAGGGGGGCGAGTTCTACACCCCCACCCAAGTCGTTCGCTTGCTGGTGGAACTGGTCGAGCCACAAGAAGGGATGGAAATCTACGACCCCACTGTCGGCTCCGGTGGGATGCTGATCCAAGCCCGACAATATGTGGCCGAGCTTGGTGGCGACCCTAAGAATCTGACATTGGCTGGGCAAGAAGACAACGGCGGAACGTGGGCGATCTGCAAGATGAATATGATCCTCCACGGCATCCCCAGCCCCGACATCCAACAAGGGGACACCCTCAAAGAGCCCAAACATCGCCGTCCCGATGGTGAACTCCGCGCTTTTGACCGCGTCCTCGCCAATCCCCCCTTCTCCCAAACCTATCGGCGCAAAGGGATGGATCTACCCAGCCGCTTCCACACCTTCATGCCCGAAAGAGGGAAGAAAGCGGATTTGATGTTTGTCCAGCATATGATCGCCTCCCTCAAGCCAGAGGGCAAGATGGCTGTCATCATGCCCCACGGCGTCCTCTTCCGTGGCAGTAAAGAGCAAGAAGCCCGCCGCAAGATTATCCGCCAAGGACAACTGGAAGCGGTCATCGGTCTGCCCGCCAGCCTCTTTTATGGCACCGGCATCCCCGCCTGCGTCCTCGTTATCAACAAAGCGGGCGCGGCCGAGCGGGATGCCGTCCTCTTCATCAACGCTGACCGCGAATATCGGGAAGGGAAGGCGCAGAACCATCTGCGCGCCGAGGATATCCAAAAGATCACCTACGCCTACCGCCATCCCGACACCCCCATCCCCAACTACTCCCGCTTGGTGCCACTTACTGAGCTGGAAGCAGAAGGGTTCAACCTCAACATCCGCCGCTATGTCGACAATGCGCCACCGCCCGAGCCGCACGATGTCCGCGCTCACCTGTATGGTGGGGTACCATTGGCCGAGATCGACGCCCTGAACTTTTACTTTGACAATTATGCCGGCACCCGTGATCTGCTCTTTGAGCCGAAAGAGGCGGGGTATATGGCCTTTACGGCGGCCGTGACCAGCTTAGAAACGATCAAGAGCCTGATCGAAGCCGCCCCCGGCGTGGCCGCCAAACATGAGCAGATGCATACCGCCCTCGACGACTGGTGGACGACCATTGCCGCCCCCCGACTGGCCGCCTTGCCCCAAGGAGGCAACGTTTGGGCGGTACGGCGTGATTTCTTGGATAGTTTGAGTGACATGCTGCGACCGTTGCAACTGTTGACCCTTCATCAGATACGGGGCGCGTTTGCCGGTTACCTGAACGAATTTAAAGATGAATACCTCTCCGTCGCCGCCAGTGGCTGGGGGCCGGAGTTGATACCAGACGATCAAATTCTACGCTCCCAATTCCCCGAAGTATTAGCCCAACTCGCCGCCGATAAAGCGCGACGGGATGAGCTAGAAGCGTTATTTGCCGCCGCTAATGTGGCTGATGATGAAGATAGCGACGACGACGATGAGAGTGAGAGCGAGGCCGAGGCCGTCTTACCTAAATCACAGGTCAAAGCGTACAAAGCGGAGCTAAAAGAGTACCGCGCCACCATCCGCCAAGCGAAGAAGACGGGACGCGAAGCGGCCAAAACGGCCAAACAAGCGACCCAAGCGGGTGACACCACCCTCGCCGCCCAAGCGGAACGGACGGCACGCTTAGCGGGCGAGGAGCTAACTGAAGCGGCCGAAGCGATAACGGCCATCGAGCACCGCATGGCCGCCCATGATGCCCTCGTCGCCGAGCTAAAAGAGCTAAAAAGCAACATCAAAGCGGCGGAGAAGCAACAAAATGAGCTAGTGACCCAAGCCCGCGCCCTCATTAGCCCCGACGAAGCCCAGGAACTGATCCTACGCCGCTTCCGTGAGGAGCTGGTAGCCGCTTATGCAGGCTACCTAAGACAGTATCAGCGGGAGTTTGTGACCGCCGTGCAGAATTTGTGGGGCAAGTACGCCGTCACCCGTGAGGATATTTTGCGGGAGCGAGCGGCGGCCGAGGCGGAGTTGGATGGGTATTTGAAGGAGTTGGGGTATGGGTAAACAACCACTTTCTAATTTAGCCACTATACATTATGGCAAGTCGCAAAAAGAAGTCCAAGTTCACCATTCTCCGTACCCGATTTTTGGAACAGGCGGACAAATTGGCTTTGCATCTAGACCTTTATTTGAAGCTCCGGCGATTACTGTAGGTAGAAAAGGAACTTTGGGCAATCCTTTATATTCTGAACAACCATTTTGGACAATTGATACAGCTTATGCTGTCATTCCTAAGCCTAACACTGATGCAAAGTGGCTTTACTACCAATTATGTAATTATGATTTAGAATCGCTCAATGAAGCAACTGGTGTACCTAGTGTTAGCAGAGATTATTTGTATCGTATTAAGATTTTTACGGTTCCCCTCCCCGAACAACGCAAGATCGCCCGTATCCTGACCACCCTCGACTCGGCCATCACCCGCACCGAACAACTGATTGCCAAGTACGAAGCGATTAAGCAGGGGCTAATGGCGGATCTGTTTACGCGGGGGGTCGGCGAGGATGGGCGGTTGCGGCCGTCGGTTAGTGAGGCGCCGGAGTTGTATTGGGAGAGTGAATTGGGGTGGCTGCCGAGGGGGTGGGAGGTGAAGGAGTTGGATGATGTTATTCGTATTATTGATTGCAAACACTACACACCAAATTTTACAGATGATAGTGGTATACCTTTTGTTCGCCCTCGCAATGTCAAATTAGAAGGTTTAGATTTTTCCGATATAGATTATGTAACAGAAGAAGATTATCAATTACTAACAGATAAGCATGAACCTCGAAAGGGTGACATTGTATTCTCACGAAATGCGTCATTTGGAGTTCCATGTTATGTGGAGTCTGATATACGCTTTGCAATAGGTCAAGATGTAGTCATTATGGTCGAAACAAACACTAGCTCGCGATTTGTTTACTATACACTACTAACTGATATCATTAAACGTCAAATAGTACAGGTATCTACAGGGTCAACTTTTGGCCGTATTAACTTAGGTTTTATACGCAAGTTCCTTGTTCCTGTGCCTAAATCAAATGAACAGTTAATGATTTCAGAAAAGTTGAAAGCTATTGATAAGAACATCGATCAAGAAAAAGAAGTGTTAGCCAAACTCCAACTCCAAAAACACGGCCTCATGCAAGACCTCCTTACTGGCCGTGTGCGTGTCACCATCGACGAGGAAGGGACAACAGATGGAGAATTTAACGGATAGGTGCTTCATGACTAATATTATGCATAATCATCCGCTCCTTTCCCCATCCGTTGTCCCCATCCGCTATCCCCATGCGAGTTAACACCCCATGAGCGCCCTCCTGCACAAACAGCTCACCTACACCATACGGGGCACCCTCTTCGACATCCACAACCAACTCGGCCCCATGCTCCCCGAGAAAGCATACCAAAAAGCCGTCGTCATCGGCTTAGAAAAAGCCGGCATCAACTGTGAAATCGAAAAACGCTTTGACGTATACTACGAAGGTATCAACGTAGGTTGGTACTTTGTAGACGTATGGCTAGAACAAGCCCCCATCCTGTTAGAACTCAAAGTCGCCCCACAAATAGAACCGATCCACAAAGCCCAAGCCTTATCATACCTCAAAATCACCAACGCCGACCTCGCCCTACTCGTTAATTTCGGCGAAGCACGCTTAACCGTAGAACGATTACCCAACTTCCTACGTGACAAACAAGCCATCTGGAGCTGGGACGCCAGCCGCCCCCTCCCCGACGGCCATATCAAACCCCAACTAACCAACCACATCCTCGAAGCCCTCCACCACGTCCACTTCACCCTCGGCCCTGGCTACTTCCACCATATTTACCGCCGCGCCACCCGCATCGCTCTCCGCAAAAGAGAAATCTACCATCGCTACATCAAGAAAATCCCCATCTTCTACCACGGCGAACACCTCATCGATCAAGACGTGCGGCTCATTTCCATAGAGTCATGTATATTAGTAGCCACAGTTGCCGTCCAAAACATAACCGCCGCCATGAAACAACAACTCAAAGCTCGCCTAAAAGCATTAAACCACCAACTAGCCATCCTAGCCAACTTCAACGGAACTCGGTTAGATATAGTCACAATAGGAACAACGGATGGAGAAAGGAACGGATGATTATGACAATACCAACACCTAAACACAGAACCCACCCCCCAAACGGATCATCCGTTAAATTCCCCATCCGCTGTCCCCACCCCCAAGGAACACCCTAATGCCCAAAGAATACACCGAAGTCGAAAAACCGTTCCTCACCCAACTCGCCGCCCTCGGCTGGCAAGTCATCGATCAAGGCCAAAGCATCCCCCAGCTCCCCGAAGCTAGCCTGCGCACCAGCTTCCGCCAAGTCACCCTGCCCGCCATCTTCCATGACAGCCTCCTCGCCCTCAACCCGTGGCTCACTAACCGCCAAATTCAGCAAGTTTATGACGACCTCCTCAGCCACACCGGCTCCTTGCTAGAAGCGAACGAAGCGATCCTCGAAAAGCTGACCACCAACCGCCCCGCCGTCGACCGCAACGAGCAAACAGGAGAGCAATCGCCACGGGTCACCATCATCGACTGGCGACGGCCGGAGCGGAACCAGTACCACGCCATCAACCAGTTTCGGATCGATACGCCATGGGGTGACGGCAAAAAGTTCATCATCCCCGACATCGTCCTCTTCGTCAACGGCCTCCCTTTCGTCGTCGTCGAGGCCAAAGCGCCCGACACCCTCAGCGAACCAATGGCCGAAGCGTTTGACCAGCTACAACGATACAGCAATCAACGCCAAAACCCCGCCTCCGGCATCAAAGAAGGGGAGGAGCGACTCTTCCATTTCAATCAGTTCCTAATCCGCACCTGCGGCGACAAAGCCGACATCGGCACCATCACCGCCAGCGACAACTATTACTTCCCGTGGCGCGACATCTACCCGCCAGAATACGAAAACTACGAGCCACCTTTAGGCGTTGTCCGGCCGCAAGAAATCCTCATCCAAGGTGCCCTCAACCACGCCAACCTCCTCGACCTCGTCCGCGCCGGTACCCTCTTCATGGACAAAGGGGGCAAGCGACTTAAAATCATCGCCCGCTACCAACAGTTCCGCGCCATGCTCAAAATCATCGACCGTCTACGCAACCAAACCACCGCCGATGAACGCTCCGGTGTCGTCTGGCACACCCAAGGCTCCGGCAAAAGCCTCACAATGGTCTTTACCATCCGCAAACTCCGCCTCTGTAACGACCTCAAAGATTTCAAAGTCCTCATGGTCAACGACCGCCGCGAACTAGAAGATCAACTCAGCGAAACCGCCACCCTCACCGGCGAACGCGTCCACATCGTTGACAGCACGGCCGCCCTCAAAACCGACCTCGCTACCAGCACCTCCAACCTCAATATGGTCATGGTTCACAAATTCCAAGAGCAAACCGGCCAAATGCCCACCTATTTCCAAGAAGCCTTAACCAGCAAAATGGGCGAACCACCGCCCCAATACAGCACCCTCGGCACCATCAACAACTCCGACCGCATCCTCATCATGATTGACGAAGCCCACCGCACCCAATCGGGCGACCTCAGCAACAACCTCTTTGAAGCGTTCCCCAACGCCACCCGCATCGGCTTCACCGGCACCCCCCTCATCACCGAACGACACAAAAGCCACCGCACCCACCTCCGCTTTGGCGGCTACATCGACAAATACCGGCTCAAAGAAGCGATAGACGACGAAGTGATCGTTCAAATCCTGTACGAAGGACGAGCCAGCAACAACAGCCTCGCCCGCCAAGACGAATTCGAAACCAAATTCGCCGACATCTGCGCCCCGCTCACCGTCAAAGAAGAGCTAGAACTCAAAAAACGGTACGGCACCCAAGGGGACATCATGGAAGCCGATGCCTTCATCGCCGACGTCGCTGCCGACCTTGTCGACCATTACATTACCACCATCTTCCCCGGCGGCTTCAAAGCCCAAGTCGTAGGTACCTCCAAACTCGCCGTCTGGAAGCTCGTGGAAGAAATCCGCAAAGCCCTCACAGCCTACATCGCCACCCAACAAGCCCAGCCCAATCCTAATCATGACCTCATCCGTCGTATCCAGTTTATCAAAGTCGCTGGCGTCATCTCCGGTGGCGGCACCAACGAAGACGCCCGTTTCACCGAACTGCGCCGAGAAGCGGCGGCGATGAACGCTGTCCCCAACTTTAAGAAAGCGTATGATTTAGAGAAGCCAGACACGGCCGTCGGCATCCTCGTCGTCTGCGACATGCTCCGCGTCGGCTTTGACGCCCCCGTCGAGCAAGTGATGTACATCGCCCAGAAAATCAAAGAACACAACCTCCTGCAAACGATGACCCGTGTCAACCGTATTTATCCAAAAAAGGAAGTGGGCTACATCGTCGACTACGTTGGCCTCACCGATCACCTCAAAGAAGCCCTCAAAATCTACTCCGGCGGCGACGACGAAGATTACCAAGACATCCAACGCACCCTAGCCAGTATCGAAACCGAAATCCCCGTCCTCGAAGCCCGCTACCAACGCCTCCTCCAATTCTTCCAAGATCACGGCGTGGTCGACATCGAACCCTTCGTCCAGCAACAGATCCGTGACACAGCCGCCGATTACCAAGCGTTAGACGCCGCTGTTCAACTCCTTGAAGATATTAAACGACGCTCAACCTTCCACGTTCTCCTCCGCCAATTCGCGGAGAGCATGGACATCATTTTACCCAAGCCACCCGCCGCCCCCTATCGCCTCCCCCTCAAACGATTCGGCCACATCCTCATCCGCGCCCAACGCCGCTACCAAGACGAGACCCTCAACATCGCCAGCGCCGGACAAAAAGTGCGCCAACTCATCAACGATCACCTCATCAGCCACGGCATCGACCCCCAAATCCCGCCCACCCCTCTCATCGCCAAAGAGTTCGCCCAAGAAGTCGCCAAAGCCCACACCCCCCGCACCCAAGCCAGCACTATGATCCACGCCATCCGCAAGCATATCAAAATCAATATCGACGACGACCCCGCCCTTTACAGCAAACTCAGCGAGAAGCTCGAAGCCGCCCTCCAACAATACCAAGACGATTGGGTACGCCTCTTGGACGTCCTCCATGACCTCCGTGACGATGCCATCCAAGGCCGCCAGAAAGCAACCGTTCCTGGCCTCACGCCGCTCCAAGCCAGCTTCTACGACCGCCTCGCCCAGCTCGCCTTCAACGACAACATCCCCCCCGAAGAGCAAGAGGCCGTCAAAAAGCTAATCCGCGACCTAACGGCATTGTACCGTGAGCGCACGGCCATCATCGGCTTCTGGCAAAACAGCCACGAGCAGAACCGCCTCAAAGGGGACGTCAGCGACCTCATTCTCTTCTCCGGCGTCGACACCCTCTTCCCCGATTACCAAAAGCTCACCAACGAACTCACCGCCCTCGCCAAAGCCCGCCACGGAGACATCCACGCATGAGTTCGCAGGTTTACAAGGACATCGAATACACCCTGATTCGTAGCCCACGCAAGACAGCCAGCATCTACATTGAACGGGATGGCACCGTTTCTGTCCGTGTGCCGCAAACATTGGAGCAGACCAAAATCGAGCAGATCATCGAAGGCAAGCGAGCGTGGATATACAAGGGGTTGGCCGAGTGGGAAACCCTCAACACCCCCCAAATCAAGCGCGAATTCGTCAACGGCGAAGGCTTCCTCTACCTCGGCCGCACCTACCGCCTCAAGCTCGTACAAGGCCAAAACAGCCCCCTCAAACTCAAGCAAGGCTACTTCTGCCTCCAAGCAACCCCAGACGGCCAAGCCCCCACCGACAGCCCGGCCATCTTCAAACAGTTCTACCGCGCCAAAGGGCTCAAACGAATCCCCCCCCGCGTCGCCTTCTACGAGCAACAAGTCGGCGTGACCGTCAACCAAATCCGCGTTATGGAACTACAAAACCGCTGGGCATCCTGCTCCGCCCAAGCCAACCTCAACTTCCACTGGAAGCTCATGATGGCTCCATCCATCATCATCGATTACATCATCATCCACGAACTCGCCCACCTCCTCCAACCCAACCACACCGCCGCCTTTTGGCATGAGATAGAAAAGGTCATGCCAGATTATCGGCGGCACGAGGCTTGGTTGAAAGAGAATGGGGTGAGGTTGGTGGTGTGATAACAACATAAAAAAAAGGAAAAACAAGATGAAAATTACATTTGAATACTGTTCACTACACTATCTTAAACAATGGCTAAAGGATGATAAGCCAATCGTACAAACCATGAGGCAAGGAACACGACAAGAGAAACTCAAAGCTCTTAATACCTTTATCAATTTTTATCAAGTTGCGCGAAACTTCCCACGAGCATGTGATATTGAATTGGGCAAGGCGAGATATGAACCAGTGTTAGACATTATTGATCCGCTTACCGCTGACGATTTTAAAGATGGCGATTTAGCCACCAACATACAATCTGTTGCCGATCAAATATCAGCCCAATACAATGGTAAAGGTGTATTGTCTGCCACCACCAAAGTTCTATGGACAAAAGTACAAGCTCCTGTCGTTATCTATGACAGCCGAGTCCGAAAGGCACTTGGATCACCTACTGGAAACCTGCCAAAATTCCTCAATAAATGGCAAGCACAATATCAACAACATGAAAATCAAGTGCATGCTGCTTGCTTAATGCTACCAAAGTTAGCTACTGGTGAAATTGCCCCTAATGCCGCTACGCCAGACTATATTGAATCCATTGCCACACAAGATTGGTTTAAGCAACGGGTTTTTGATATTTACCTTTGGCATATCGGGGGGTAACTTGATTGGGAATTGAAAGAGGATGCGCAGGCGGGGATGCGGGTGGCCGTGAAGCGGGTACTCCGCAAATTCGGCTACCCCCCAGACAAGCAGAAGCAAGCGACGGAGACGGTGGTGGCACAGGCCGAGTTGATGAGTAGGGAGTGGAGGGAGTTTTGAGTAGGATAATACAAGACAGGTGCTGTTATAACTTAGATAGCAAGTATTCTAAGTTACCCCGCAGAATCTTTGTCGTTGGATGCTTCTCACCCAACATCTTTTCACAGATTCGCACCGCTCTCTCAAAGTACGGCCGTGCCGCCTCATACTCCCCCATCCTTAACAATAACCCACCCAGATTGTTGACACTACTCGCTGTATCCGGATGCTCACCGCCCAACACCTTTTCTCTTATCGCCAACGCTCTCTCATAGTACGGCCGTGCCGCCTCATACTCCCCCATACTTTCCAATAACCCACCCAGATTGTTGACACTACTCGCTGTATCCGGATGCTCACCGCCCAACACCTTTTCTCTTATCGCCAACGCTCTCTCATAGTACGGCCGTGCCGCCTCGTACTCTCCTATGCTGGACAATAAAAAGCCCATATCGTTGATGCTTCGGGCTGTATCCGGATGCTCACCGCCCAACACTTTTTCTCTTATCACCAACGCTCTTTCATAGTACGACCGTGCCGCCTCGTAATCTCCTGTGCTGGACAATAAACCACCCATATTGTTGACAATACTAGCTGTACTCGGATGCTCTGCTCCCAACATCCTTTCAGTAATTGCCAACGCTTTCTCAAAGTACGGCCGTGCCGCCTCGTAATCTCCTATGCTGGACAATAAACCACCCATATTGTTGACAATACTAGCTGTATGCGGATGCTCTGCTCCCAATATCCTTTCAGTAATTGCCAACGCTCTTTCATAGTATGACCGTGCCGTCTCATACTCTCCCATCCTTTCCAATACCTCGCCCATATTGTTGAGACTACTGGCTGTATCTGGATGCTCCTCTCCCAACACTTTTTCTCTTATCGCCAATGCTCTTTCATAGTATGACCGTGCCGTCTCATACTCTCCCATCCTTTCCAATACCTCGCCCATATTGTTGAGACTGCTGGCTGTATCTGGATGCTCCTCTCCCAACACTTTTTCTCTTATCGCCAACGCTCTTTCATAGTATGACCGTGCCGTCTTATACTCTCCCATCTTTTCCAATAAAAGGCCCATATTGTTGAAACTACCGGCTGTATCCGGATGCTCCTCTCCCAACACTTTTTCTCTTATCGCCAACGCTCTCTCATAGTAATATCTAGCGGCTGGATAGTCGGGTAACTCGTTAAGATAATAACCTAACCAAGCAGATAGACGACCTAGTAGTTCAGTTTCTTTGCCATCTTGTCTTGAACTTACTGCCAAAGCCTCATCCGTCACATACCGCAAATGCTCAGCCAGTAAAGACATCTTCCCTAATCGCCCCCCTTTATCTTGCCGCCCAACAACCTGTGCCAAAACTCCCTCCGCCACGGCCCCCTCTACCCCTTCATTCACCTCCCCCATCACCCCACGCACAAACACCCCCACCAACCGATGCATCAACCATCCTTTATCATTCTTTACCACAAATCCCAAACTCACTAACCGCGCCACGGCCAAGTCAAACATCTCCTCCAACTTAAACTCATCTTGCCCCCCATCTTCACCTTCATCCCCAACTAAACAAGCCCTCCACAACTCCCCAGCAATCACCACCTCCGGTGCCAATAATGCCGCCCGCCACAACAACTGTTGTGCCATCTCATCCACATCATTGTTAGTAGCACCCCCATCCACCGCCAGCAACTGCTCATAACTCAGGGCAAACGCCTCCGCCACCCCCCGTTCATACTGTGTCGGTGATGACCCTTGCCATTCCTTCAAGGAGCGAAGTTCCAAGGAACTCTCCCTCCCCAGCCGTTCAACATAAGTAGTCACTGGTATTGTCACGAACTCATCCAAATAAGCACCTGCTAACTGCAAGGCCAATGGATAATCATGTAGAGCTTCAGCCACCTGCTCCGCCTCGGCCACTGTCAATCGCGCCGCCAGCTCTTGCAAAAGTGCCACACTTTCTTCTCGCGCCAATGCACCCAAAGATTTTGCCACAACCCCTGATGAGGATGACCAATATCCTCGACGGCTTGTCATCAGCACATAACAATTGCCAGTCAATGGTAACCACTCAGTCAACAACCTTTCATCTTCACACTGATCAAAGATAAATAGCCGTGATATTCCATCTGCCCATATTCGTCGAACTACAGCCGCTTTTTCCTGTATTGTCTCAGTTGCTACCATGGAAATCCCCATCTCCTCCCCACATGCAATAACTTCCATAACCACATTACTTGCTTTCGCAAAATTCAACCAAAAAACGCCCCCAGGAAAATATCTCCCATAACGATAGGCAAATTCAATTGCTAGTTGTGTTTTCCCAATTCCTCCCATTCCCGTCAAAGAAATCGTCTTTGGTTTGGCCTTTGCTAAATGTGTTTTTCCAATTGCTCCTATTCCTTGTATTTCCAACATGGATGTTTGCTCTAATGCATGTCTCTTGAAAGATGTTGCTATCATTTTTAGCAGTTCCTTTCGTCCCGCAAACAGAGGATTAGGCCTAAATGGCATACGGCTTGTGGCAGGTAAAGATGCTACTTCTGGAATATAGTCTACTGGAATACCATCTGGTGAAAATACTAACCCTGCCATCAATTTAATTAAACCAGATAAATTAGAATAAGCTTCCGCAATCTCTTTAGAACTCTCTTTATTCAATTTGTTGACCGCTAACTCTTCTTGATATGCATATTTAGGTACATATGGAATGCTAGCATCCCATACATCTTTCAAACTAATTTCAGTTGTTGCGGAAACAGATTCAGCAAATAAATCGGCGAACTGTTTTTGAAAATCATCTAAAGAATCACTTTCTGCTCTTTCAATGCGTGAAGGGATAATTAATGTTTTTAATGGTCGTTTTTGCCGCATATTTTGTAACCCATCATTCTTCAAACTTTGTACCATTTCATAAGTACCAGCTAAATTTTGTTGGTTTGGTGCACATAACATTACAACAATATCAGCAAGTTGATAAACACAAACCCCTCCTATTTCAGTTACTCCTGTACGACTATCAATAAAAACAATATCAGCCATAGTTAATAATTGTTGGCGTAACCATTCAAGATAACGATGGCCTTCCCAATTTTGATAAAAATCTTGCCAATTAAAATTAACTACGGATTGAACATATTGTGAAAAATGTTTACCGTTACGTTTTCCTGCAGATAGGAGTCGCAATTCTCCTGTATTTTCCGTTTTAGAAGACAATAAATTTACATATTTATGTGGTGTTGGAAGGAGTTGTTTTGTTGAATTATTCAAGCCAATTGTTGCATTTCGCTTATAATCAAGCAATATATCTATTAAGCCAGGATGTTGTAAAATATCAGATGCTTTATTAGAAAAAAAGCGTTCTAACCCAGGTGCTTCTAAATCCCAATCAACCATTAACACTTTATAACCCTGTTCATAAAATAATTGGGCAACATTGGCCAACGCCATGCTCCTGCCAACACCGCCTTTATAAGAATAGAAAGTAACTATCATAATATTATGATCCAAAATGTGTCCATGGTAGTTTATTCATTTGCTGAGGGGGAAGTTGTTTTGCTATTTCATCTAAAGTTTCAAAATTTGGTGGTTGACATTTTTCAACTGTAAATTTTGGTAATAATCGCTGAAGCCATGCATTTAATTTATATGTATTAATAAGACAAAAATCACATGATTCATCCATATACGTTTCTGAACGCAAATATCCATTTGGCATACAATACATCAATGATTGATTTAATATTGATTGTATTGTGTTAACATTGGCTAAATAAGGAAATGTTTGCATAACACTCAATGCAATTTTAGGATTAGCACTTATTTCTGTTTGGAGCAACTGACGAGCAATCATAGGATGGTACAGTGAAAACGCATCTATAATAACAATTCCCCCAGTTTGATGAAACCAACGCCAAGCCTTGAGACCGTTTATATAATTATTATCTAAATCCGTTAAAAAACTACTAGTGTAATGCTCAACACTAATTTGTAGTGTATCGTGGTTGTGAGAATTCCAATTATTAATAAATGAAGTTAAAACATCTTTAATGGTTCTTGAATTTTGTAAATCAGGTTTCCAATCCTCTGGCGATATACCATAATGACTCAAAATGGCTTCTTGATTTATCGATGAATTTTTTAAATAATCTTGAATTTGTTGTGCTTGCAAAGTATCGAAACTAGTTATCCAACGATTGCCACTAAACTTCTCATTCAATAAAAATTGAGCTTGTTCCCTTGTCATGGCTACAATAACTATCGGAAGAGTGCGCGAAGAGTTTAAGTAAAGTTTAATATCATGAATCAAATCTTTTAAATCTAAATAAATCTGAGTTTCTTCTTCTTGCGTGCTTAATAGCATACTCAAAATTGATGGCAATATCTCTTTCTTGACTCCTAGCTCAATTAAATAAAGTATTCTTTGTTTTTTATCGGTTGCATCCCGAATATCATTACGATAAGGTTTTAATTCTAGAGTAACAAATAATGATTTCAATCCACTATCGCTATCAAGAATATCTATTTTCAACATTAATTTTAAACAACGTTTATGCAACTCATCAGATATATTTGACCTTGACAAAATAAAACATCCTTGAAATGCTGGAAAACAAAAAATTTTTTACTCTTTCACCAAAACCATAAAAGAGTTTTAGTTTAAGTATTATTGGTTCCGGACATACATATAAAATATTATAGCATAGATTTGTTAGATACGATGCCTTCTTAACCTCATGTCGTTATGTTATTTTATCACATTAATCTAACAAGATATCATATTATTGCACGTCCACTACTAACTCAACACCTTCAGCACCTGCGGCCTCTGCCCCCCTGCCCCCAGCCGCACGGCCACCCGATGCAACCCGCACACCTCGTCCGCCCTCGCATCCACGGCCACAAAGTTCACCTTCGGCAATACCTTATCCTTAAAACCAATTGAATTCACCAGATACAACGCCATCGGTTCACCCGTCTCAGCCGGAACCGTCAGGCTAAAGTCTTCGATCATGTGCCACCCATCATCCCGCTTGTATTGCTCTGCCTTAGGTACGATGTTCCACGGTATCCACTGCCGAAATTCGCGCCAACGGGCTACTAATCGATTGCTGATGACCATCACATCACAACCATATCTTAATCGCTCTAAGCTCAAAATAATAGCTGGTTGATAACCATAAAACTGTAGGACAGACTCGTCCGAAGCCCCGCCCACGGCCGCCGAAGCACGCACCCCAGTCGGCCAATGTGTGTATTGCTCAGGCCATGTCACCGGTTGATAAGAAGATGTCACTTGTTCAAGTAATGATTTGGTCATTGTTACGCTCCTTGTGTATTAATAGGTTATAAATGTAATAGGTTGAACGTTTCACGGTGAAACGATGCTCACGCCGCCCACCTCGGCCAGCCACGCCAGCTCGTCGCCGCTTCCGTTAACCACGACCACCGTGCGGCCGATGCCGATGGCGGCCAATGTGGCAATGATGCGGTCAGCCTGCCCAGCCAGCACGGGGAGCACGGCCGTGTCACCGACCTCGATCCATTTGAGCGGCTGGGGGAGGTATGAGCTGACGAGGTCACTGAGCTGGTCGGGTAGCAGGCTGTGCAGTGCGGCCAGTGGCAGGTTGGGGTCGTTGGCGGACTTGTAGCGAACGGCTCCACGCTTGTTGTCGCCTGCCACGGGTGTCGGCCATGTTGCTGGGGCGTCAATGATGTCGCGGTCATGGGCTTGGTCGAGTCTGTTGACCCACAGCCCCGCCGGTCCGTAGATGTCGTGGGGCGACGAGTCTGGGTCGGTCGAGTCCGGCGCATCTGTGTCACCAGTCACTGCCATGCTATAGGCGGCCAAATTGTCTGCCAGCATCTTGCCGACCAGCTCACGCCGTTGCTGTGCTACCTCGTCAGCGGGGCGGCTGGGGGCGGCTGGTGTTACTGCGCTTTCATCAGCTCCGGCGGCTTTAACGTCCGATTTTCCGGCCTCCCCACCCTTTACTGCGAGTTCATCCGGTTTGACGATCTTACTCCGGCCTTCATCCGGCGTAATGGTGGGGATGGGTCGATCTTCGGCCTCCCCTCCTTTTACTGCGAGTTCATCCGGTTTGACGATCTTACTCCGGTCTGCATCCGGTGTAATGGCTGGCAATGGCACGATCTCGCTTTCGTACAGCGGCCAGCGCACTACCTCGTCGCCTCCCGCCACGGCCGTGTCAATGCCAACGATGAGTCCACGGGCGATGGCTTGACCGTAGTCCGGCCAGTCTTGCAGTGGCTCCAGCTTGATCAAGCCACTGGGGGTGAAGACGATGCCGCTGGCTCCAGCATCCAGCATCTTGTTGACGTGACGGAGAGCCTGCATGGTCTTGCCCCCCACTTGCACGTCCATTGTAGGCAGGTAGTCGTCAAGCGGATCGTAGTCGTCTGATTGCTCCGCCACGGCCGTGGCCGCTGGTGTGTCGAGTGGCCGGAGGACGAGGCTGGCACTGTAGCCAGTGGCCGAGCCGCTGTGGGCATGGTAGACAATCAGCGGCTGGTAGGTGGTGGCCGTGCGGCCGTGGGGGATGACGAGGAGGAGGCGGTTGGAGGTCGTGCGGATCAGCTGTGCGCCGTTGTCGATCAGGGGTTGCATGTTGCTGTACTCTCTTTTCTCATGTATGTTGGTGGTAGCTTGCAAACCGTACATGCTACCACCAACATAATCAATCACTATTTGCTAAACCCATTCACCGTCCACATGATTTGTATTAGCCTCATGACGCCCAGTTAATTGAAGCGTCCAACCCTCAATTGAGTCTTCAGGTCTGTCAAAGTTACGTGTGGCTATTACTTGAACAAGTTCTGGCTGATAAGACACTTGCAGAGCGTCTAACCAACCATCTTGGACAAGTTGGTTGATAATTCTTTCTAGGTCATTGATTTCCCTTTTATTGAAGGAACCATTCAAATAAGCGATTTCGGCATCTTTTCCTGCGCCAATCACTTTTATCCACAGTTCGCCACCGACTGAATCCCCCCCATCATCACTACTCAATGTTAACTCGGTATGATCCAACAAATTAACGCACACAGCCTTCTGTTTAACTGGCAATTTAAGTTCACAAAAGTGTAGGTGCATGACGTTCTTGTTGTGGCGATTGCACCATATTTGAATGCCAATAGGTGTAAATGAAACCGAGAGGTCGCTCCAATCTCGAAGGCTAATCTTCCCTTGCTTTTTGGCTACCCATTCTTTAAAGCAACGTTTACAGTGGATAAACTCTACGCCATGTTCTTCCTCACTTAAACTGTCATTGTTTACCCAGTTGGAAGCAATGCCCTCGATAATGGCCGTAATATCCTTACTATTGAAATCAACTTCAACATATTCTTGATCGTCGGTAATGGTTAAATCGGTTCTTTTCTTTTGAATTAACATGATAAAATCCTTTTTGTTGGTATAGATGAACTAAATTTGTTTTGTAAATGCTTGTAATTTGCTTTCTCTGTTTACGAGTAAGCAACTGCCCTGTGGGTGATAATTTGAGCCATGCAATGAATAACAATTGCATTTTTGTATACCATGTCATTGGTGAGCCTCGAATGGTCATGGTAGTCAAGAGACCCCAAGGAAACGGCATGGCCGCCTCTCGCTTCAGACTTGCCAGTGGCGGCCTCGTCTCATCGTTGCCGCTCGTCAGCTCGCAGACATCGCCCCACAGCAGAGCGTCGTGGAGCCAGCCTTCGGCGATGCGGCGTTGCAGGATGCGGCGGGGGTACTCTTCCTTTTCCACATACAGAAGCGACTGCCAGCCGTGCAGGTACTGGTGGGCAAGGATGCCGCCGCCCACGCCAGCGAACAGGTCAATGCTGTGGGGAAATGATTTTTTCAGAGTTATGCACGTAATATCAAGAGATGTAGAACTAGGTGCTGTAAGTTGGTTACCCTTAGAGGTAATAATCGGCAATTTAAGGTCAGCCACTAGCTCGTGTGGTGCACCAACAGCATTGACGGCTGGATAATACTCGGCATAATCATAATAGTGAGTTCCTTGCCCCCACTCTTTAAGTTTCGTAATAATTGCTTCAGTTTGTTGTTGGTTTAGAGGGCTTATTTTTGTGTCACTTAAAGGAAGCTTTGACTCGTACCAAACGCCCCAAGTCCGACCTGTGTTTCGCGGCCATTTTGCATGGCGTTTAGCTATATAGAAGATCAAAGGCTTTATATCGTTATCTTTGGCATACAAAGCTATAACATGAGCAATGTTTGACACTTCTGTATAAGTGACCTTCAATATCTTGCTCCATTTTGTTGTAAACCATACATTCATCGTATTTACTTCAACAGGTTCATCAAAAAACATGATAAGATGGAAGTGAGGGATTAATCTACCTATATACTCACCTGTCTGGCGTTCCTTGAACTCAAGTAACCAGATGATGGCGAGTTTGCCAAAGGCATAGCGAATACAGCCTTGCAGTGAGGTAAGTGCTTTCCGCCTAGTGGCACGTGCATCAATATATGGCTTTACTATTTCGTCGGGGAAGGTCAAGGTAACATAAAGGCCACGGCCATGACTGGCTCCCTTCGTACTCAAATAGGGAGCAAGATCAAGGTTCGTTATCAAAGCCTGCAATTTTCGAGCAGAGGCGGCAGTGCGGCCGTGGATACTGCCCTTTTTGCCTCCTGTCTTAACGGGTTTGTTAGACGGTTTAGATGATTTGTTGTATATCAATTTAAGGCCATTAGCATTGTACTGAAGCACGGCATTAACTTGCTCGTCTATGGTATAATTCATAGTGATGAAGTCCTTTTATTGACTATTGGCCTAGTCAATAAGCAAAAAGCGACACCTCCGCTGTGTGCGGCTGGTGTCGCTTTAAATTGTGATTTTTATGCTATATGCTAAAATTACGTCATCATTAACATAGCATATTTACTGGTATCAACTGTATAATGAATTTGGTGGTACAAACGTTACCAAATTGATTGCATCAAAGTAAGGCCGAATAGGAGTTCAGCCCCGAACCGTGAGGTCGGGGGTTCGAGTCCCTCCGCGCCCACCTTTTTACGATTTTTCGAAAAATGAACCCTTCCTAGAAGGGTTTTTTTGTGCCTAAAAACCACCATTTTTTACCCCAAAAAGCTATTTTGACCCTCATTCAACCATTTTTGCCATTTATGCGGCAAAAATTCGTTTTATTTGGGTAAAATTGGGGTTCGTGCGGATGTTTTGGGCTTTCATTCAAAGGTTTGGGGGAGTCATTCAAGATTTTTTATAAGGTAAACAGGAAGCAAAGGACTAAGGTGATTAGAGATGTATGAATATGAGTTTGTACGAATTAAAACCAAATGGCACATACTTAAACAAATGCGAGAACCTACAGAGGATTATCAAAAAATCATCAATACATATGCTCAAAATGGTTATCGTTTGGTACAAGTTCTCGCACCACCCCTATTTAGTACCGGTCATGTACCTTATTTTGAATTAATATTCGAACGCCCAGCCCAATAACCACTCCCCCACCCTACTCCCATGACTTGCTAACCTGTTTTTAGAGGGCATCAGCAAGCAACAGCAACTAATTTCAAGAGGAAATCAATATTTCGCTCTTGTTTTATGCTATACTATCAACATGATTTATTTATCTCTTTATCAAGGAACGAAACGATGACAACCGTCTCTATTCTTCCCATCCCCACTGATAACGGCATATCCTATCAAGCCATCGCCGCTGACAAAAAAGCCACTGGCCGCACCGCCGGCGAAGCCCTCGACGCCCTCACCCCCCAGCTCCCACCCGAACAAACCAACACCCTAATCATTCTCCACAGCCAAAATCCTGACCAATTCTTCACCCTCCAACAACAAGAACGATTAGCTGAATTGATGGATCTATGGCGCCATGCCCGTGATAATGGCCAAACATTGCCACCAGAACAACAAGACGAACTTGAGCAACTGATGGAAGCGGAACTAAACGCCTCAACCCAACGCACTATAGATAAAGAAGGAACAAAATAATGAATAGTTTAACGATTAAATATCCCCCTGAACTATTATGGGCAATGGGGCAAGAAGCTGAAGAATTTGAAAAAGAAGCACGTCTATTATTAGCCCTTAAACTATATGAAACAGGCAAAATCAGCACCGGCCTCGCCGCTCGCTTGGCTGATATGCCCCGTGTCACCTTCATCTTTCTTTTGGGACAATATGGACTTTCCCCCTTTGCCGCTACACCTGATGAATTAATCGATGATTTAAATAGTGCTCGTAATGCCCTCCAATAATCCTGTCATTTCTAATAACACACCTTTGGTCGCTCTCTCAGTTCTTAATCAACTTGATTTATTAGCCAAATTATTTGGCACAATCCTTATTCCACCTGCGGTCTATGAAGAGTTCACCGCCACCGAATCGATTGCCCGTCAAATTGCTTTTGAAAATGCACCTTGGCTTCAAATTACCCAGTTAGACTCACCTCAACATGCCCTTGCTTTTGCCGGACTCGACAAAGGCGAAGCAGAAGTTTTAGCATTAGCACAGGAAAAGCAAGCTCGATTGGTTATTATTGATGAACGTCGCGGCCGCCGTTACGCTCAAAGATTAAGATTATCCCTTACTGGTACTTTAGGCGTTTTATTATTAGCCAAAGAAAGAAATTTACTCCCCTTTATTGAACCATCTATTGCTAAATTGCAACAAGAAGGCCTGTACTTATCACCCGCCTTAGTGGCTCAAGTATTAAATCTTGCTGGTGAATCACAATCCAAATAATGACGCATAAACGCTTGCCCCGCTAGCGTCACTATACTTTTTCAAGAAGCAAGGTGATGAGTTGATAGGCATTTGTTTAATAAAGAAGGCAAATTTATATGTCAGTTGATATGCAGGATATAATCGATTACTGGCAAAACGATTTATATAAATACCCTGCGAATCTATTTGATAACGAATCAATATCATTATCAACACAAAATTTTCTGTGTGAAGTTGGGTTACCTATCAATAAAGATGATTTATTTATTCAATTTTGGCCTATTGACACTAAATTCACAAAGGTAACAATTAATGATTTCGAGTTTGTTATTTTAGGTGATGATTATGGTACTAATATTTGTTTAAATATCAAAGACAATACGATTATCTCAATAGACCCGAAAGGAGAGCTTCTTCCCTGTTTTATCAATTCAAACATTCGTTTATTATTGATATTCTTGTACTCAATTCATCAAATAAGTAACGCGATAAGTGCTTTACTCGAAAATGGAATGCCTCACAATGAAGTAGATAAAAAAGCAGATGAATTAGGTGCCAAAGTAATTCAACAATTATCAATTTTAGATCCAAAAGCTTTTGACAATGAAGAAAATTATTGGCCATCTGGATTTGACCTCTCCCCGGAAAAGTGGACATAAACTTATGCCAATAAATGTGACTGTTCAAACTCAGTAGGACTCATGTAGCCCAATGAGGAATGAAGCCGCTCACGATTATAGAACAGTTCTATGTATTCGAACAAGGCGGATTTTGCCGCCTGCCTTGTAGCATAGACTTTATTGCCTACCCACTCAGTTTTTAAAGACCCAAAAAAGCTTTCAACCGGAGCATTGTCATAACAATTACCTTTGCGGCTCATACTGCAAACAATCTTCTTTTGGCTCAAAATAGCTTGGTAATCAATGCTAGCATATTGGCTACCTCGGTCAGAATGGTGCATGAGGTCTGACGGCGTTGACCGGCGTTTCAGAGCCATGTCAAGGGCGTTAAGCACCAGTTGTCGATGCAGTGTAGGCTGCATTGACCAGCCCACAATTTTGCGTGAAAACAGGTCTAAAACAACCGCTAAATAGAGCCAACCTTCGGCCGTGGCAATGTAAGTAATATCGCTACTCCAGACGCGATTTGGACTGGTAACGTCAAATTGCTGGTCTAATTTATTATCGGCTATGGGGTACGCATGATTTGAGTTTGTCGTTGCCTTGTAACTGCGTTTGCGGCCAGCTCGAATGCCGTGAACACGCATCAAACGCGCCACACGATTACGGCCACACTGATGGCCTAAGCGGCGTAAGGCAAAATAGACCCTAAAGATGCCATAAGTCCCTCGACTTTTTTGATGGATATCCTGAATTTCTGCCAATAGCTTTTCATTGGCCATCTGTCGCGCACTGGGTGGTCGCTTTAACCAAGCATAATATCCGCTACGGGATACCTGCAACACCCGGCACATCAAGCTGATAGGATACTCATCTTGATGTGCTTTGATAAAGGCAAATATCACTTTTTTGCCCGCGCGAAGATGGCCGTCGCTTTTTTTAATATCTCGACCTCCATCTGTGCTTCCCGCAACTCCCGTTGTAGCCGACGAATTTCGGCATCTTTCTCGCCTAAGTTCCCTTTGCCAGGAAAGGCATCACCCGCCTCGGTTACTAGTTCTCGCCGCCACCGATACAGGGCACTTTTGCTGATGCCTAGCTCCCTTGCCACCTGTGCTACTGTCTGGTCATCTTGCTGTGACCGTTGCACCGCTTCAAGCTTGAACTCTTTGCTGTACTCTTTGCTCATCATTCTCTCCTTGTTTAGTGATGATAATTATATCTTATCTTTGTGTCCACTAAACTGGGGAGAGGTCAGTGTATCCAGCTCCACGATATCATCAACAGCCATCAATGAATCGTTAACCGCATTAACCGTAATTGTAACCACAGCTTCATTACTTATCACCCAAGCCGAGGCATCATCATTCAACCATATCTCTTCCGCTTGACCCAGCGCATTGGCCACGGCCGCATCCAAATCCCCATCCCCGTCCACATCCCCCAACGCAATACCAGAACTATAACCAGTACCAAAGGCATCAGTAAAACTAAAGGTCCCATTCCCATTATTCAGCCATATCTCTTCAGCCCGATTAAAATAACTCGCCATAGCCACATCTAAATCCCCATCCCCATCCACATCCCCCAAAGCGATGCTTCGACCATCATCACCACCAAAAGCATCACTAAAACTGAAGTTACCACTCCCATCATTGAGCCATACCCCGCCTGGGTCACCATCATTGGCCACGGCCACATCCAAATCCCCATCCCCATCCATATCTCCGAAAACAATGCTTTTGCTATTGCCAAAACCAAACGTGTCCCCCGCACTAAAGTTACCACTCCCATCATTCAGCCAAATCTCTTCCGCCTGATTAGAATCATTGGCCACGGCCACATCCAAATCCCCATCCCCATCCACATCCCCCAAGGCAATACTTCTGCTATTTCCACCACCAAACGTACTC
>DATHYN010000103.1:0-12875 GCA_035459145.1 Anaerolineae bacterium
TCCACCTCCTCCAAACCAAACCCACCCCCCACAACCACCTCATCTTCTACCTCCACGGCGGTGGCTACATCCTCGGCCCCGGAACCCCCCAATGGTCCCTCAGCCAATACCTCGCCCGCCATACCCAACACGACCTCGCCCTCCTCGACTACCCCAAAGCCCCTGAAAACAACGCCGCCACCACCATCGACATCACCAACCAAGCCTTCGATCACCTCCTTAAACAATACCCCGCTAACCACATCACCATCATCGGCGACTCCGCCGGCGGCGGACTCGCCCTCGCCCTCGCCCACTACCGCCGCGACCACAACCTCTCCCTCCCCCGCCAACTCATCCTCCTCTCCCCCTGGCTCGACCTCACCCTCGCCCATCCTGCCATCCCCCAATATCAAAACGATGTCATCCTCGACCAACAAGGCCTCATCCTCTGCGGCCTCAGCTACGCCGCCGACCAAGACCCCCAACACCCCTACCTCTCCCCGATCAATGCCCCACCCCACCAAAACCTCCCCACCCACATCTTCGCCAGCACCGCCGAAATCCTCTACCCCGACTGCCACGACTACGCCCAACTAGCCCAACAACAAAACGCCCCCACCCACCTCCACACCTACCACCAAACCCCCCACGTCTGGCCCCTCATCCCCATGCCCGAAACCACCCACGCCCGCCAAAAAATGCGCACCCTCTTAACCCCCTAACCCACAACCTTTCCCCTCGGCCTTCCCCCGTCATGTCGTCATTTCCCCATTTCAACCGTTGAGTAATAAAGCCCGCTAAACAATATTATGCTTGCTCTTACTTAACGACAGGAGATTCTGACCATGACCTTACCTCAACGACCCATCAATCACGACGCCCTCTTTAAAGAGTTCCTCCACAACTTTCTCCCCGATCTTATTCACCTCTTCTTCCCCACCTACGCCCAACGTTTCGATTGGTCCACACTTGAGTTTATCGATAAGGAGTTCAACTTCAACCTACCTGAACCATTCAAACGGGTCGCTGACATCCTCGCCAAAATTAAAACCCACCACGGCCCCACCGAAGTCATCCTGCTCCATGTTAAAGTTGAACGTGCCCCAAAAACAAACTTTGCCCAACGCATGGCCACCTACTACACCGTTATCCGCGCCCTTTATGCCCTTCCCGTTATACCCATTGTCATCCTCCTTGCCCCCAAACCCCAAGCCATTGGTTGGCAGACCTACCAAGAATCTGTCTGGAAGCAACCCCATCTCACCTTTACTTACGGCCAAGTCAGCCTACCCGCTCTATCTAGCCAAACCTACCTCGCACACAAAAATCCCGTCGCCGCAACCCTAGCCACCCTCATGCAAACAAACAACAAAGCCCACACCAAACTAACTGCCATGCGCTCTGTTGCCTACGATCCCTTATTGACAATCAACAAAAAATATATTTTAATGAATATAATCGAGTCGTATCTGCCTAATGCAGATATCAGTCTAACAGGAGATAGCTTAATTATGTCACAAATCGATGAGTTACAACAAAACTGGGTCTATGAAGGTTTAGAAAAAGGTCTGGAAACTGGCATTAAATTAGGTAAACAAGAGGGCATCGAACAAGGCATCGAACAAGGCATCGAACAAGGCCAAAAAACAATCATCCACCATATGATCCAAACAAAATTTGGCCCCCTGTCCCCCCACTGGCAAACCCGCCTCCAAACTATTAACGAGCCTGCCCAACTCATGGCCCTCGCCACCGCTCTCATCACCGCTACCACCATCGATGAACTCCCTTGGCCAACCCCCTAAAAATCACCCTCCAACATCTCCGCCACCACCCCCATCACCTCCCCCCACCCAATCCCCGCCGCATACCTATTCGTCCGACAATACCGCTCCCACCGCCCCTTCATCCGCTCATCCCCCGCCACCCGCGCCACAATCTCCTCCGCTTCCTCCATCACCCCCTCCGACCCCCGATTCGCCGCCGTCGCCCTCAACGCCTCCCCCAAAACCCCCCTATCAATCTCCTCCCCCTTCATCTTACCCAATATATACACATCATAAAAATCCCTCGGCCGCGTATTAAATACCGTCCGCCTCACAATCGTCTCCAACTTCTCCGCCAAAATCGTCTCCACATTGTACGCCCACACCTCTACCTCTCGCTCCGCAAACTGCAACGGAAACCGATACCGCCACGGCCCCGGCGTCATCGCATCCCCCGTCGTCACATCCACCTTCAACGGCGTCCGAATCCGCCCATACACCCCTAACAACGAGGCCCGAAACCCACCATACTCATCATCCGCCCGAATCGGCACCACCCCCTTCATCTCAAAAACCACCCCATCATCCACCCCGATGGTGCAAATCTCTCCAAAAACAGCCCGTACCCCCTCCTCCGATACCACCAATCCCCGCACCGTCGTATCCATATCCATCGTCGTCCGACTCCCAATCCCCACCATCGACGCAATCAATAACCCACCCTTCAACACAATCTGGTCCCGATAAGGAGATAACGCCACCCGCTCCACTAACCGCTCCAACATAAACGTCTGCAACACCGCCTGCGCCGGCACCCCCCGCGCCTTCGCCTCCTTCTTGATCTGCGCCTTCAAACGCATCGACTCACTCATAACAACACCGTCAAATACGGCTCCAACACCGTCCGCACCCGAAACAAACCCGCATACTCATCCAACAAATCCAATCGCTTATCCCCCCGCCGCACATACTTCTTCAACGCCTCCACCACCATCCCCACCTCTAACTGATTCCGACTCCGCACCACATCACAAATCGTCCGCTCCAAACCGGTCACCCGCACCAAATTCCCCTGTTCCGATGGCCGTTCCTCGACCCCCACCATCAACAGCTCCTTCTGTACATAAAATAACTGATGCCCCTCATCCTCTAACGTCTGCGAATGATACCCTGTCGGCACCGTCACCGAAAAATAAAGCGGTGACCGATCACTCAAATCATGCATATACAACGCCGTCTCATGCGAAAAAACCGACGCCTGATAAATCCCCTGAAAAGCAAATAACGCATCCTCTATCTGCCCCGTCGCACAATACACCCCCCGCGACACCCGCTCAATCTCCCCCCGCTCCTCCAAAATCGTCAAATATGTCCGCGCAATTCCCGCCTCGGCCAAATCAGATGTCAACACCATCCCATTCTGCCCCGCCATAATCGCCCGAATCTGCTCAATAGGTCCCATCTCTTTTTCATCCATACACCTATTATAAACAAAAAACGTACAGTTGTAAACAGCTTATCCACACCCCCTCCCCCCAGACCTCTGAGGTTTCAACGCCAAACCGCCCCTCCCACAACACCTCCCTAAAAACCTCAGAGGTCTCCCCCCACCCGCCATCCCCCCACTCGCTCCTCCACCACCCGCCCATCCACCAACCCCACCACCACATCCCCCGCCTCAATCACCTGCGGATCATGACTGGCCACAATCACCGTCATCCCCAACTCATCCACCACCCGCCGCAATAAACCCACAATCCCCCCACCCGTCAACGTATCCAACTGCCCCGTCGGCTCATCCGCCAACAAAATCTCCGGTCGCCCCGCTAACGCCCGCGCCAACGCCACCCTCTGCTTCTCCCCACCCGATAACGTCTCCGCCCGATGTCGCCCTCGGCCACCCAACCCCACCGCCTCCACCAACCCCGCCGCCTGACGCCCTCGCGCCCAACGCCCCACCCCCAACAACCGCAACGTCAACTCCACATTCTCAATCGCCGTCAAAAATGGCATCAACCCAAAATTCTGAAACATATAATGCACCTTCTCCCGCCGCCACAACGCCCGCTTTCCCTCCGACCACACCCCAATATTCTCCCCCAACACCTCCACCTCCCCCGCCGTCGGCAAATCTAATCCCCCCACCAAATTTAACAAACTACTCTTCCCCGACCCCGACCGCCCACTAATCACCACCAATCGCCCCCGCTCAATCGACAACGTCACCTCCGCCAACGCCGCCACCCGCCCCCCACTAGCCTCATCCCCAAAAAGACGACTAACATTCTTCAACCGCACCGCCATCCCCTCGGCCACCCCCACCCGCTCCCCCAATACCTCCGCCCAATCAATCACCCGCTCCGCCTCCTCCATCAACACCACCTCCGCCCGCGCTGGAGACACCACCAACCGCTCTCCCTCGGCCTCCACCTTCACCCGCTTCTCAATCCCCAACGCCTTCATATAAGATTTCGGCATCTGCAACCGCCCCGCCCCATCCACCAACACCCACTCATCCACCTTCTCCCCCGCCTGTGGCCGCCACTCACTACTCGTCCGTCCATCCCGAATCGTCACCACCCGATCCATCTGCTCCGCCATCAACGGATCATGCGTCACCATCACAATCGTCGTCCCCAACACATCCCGAATATCCCCCAACACCCCCAACAAATCTAACGCCCCCTCCTTATCCAACTGCCCCGTCAACTCATCCGCCAACAACAACGCCGGATCATTCGCCAACGCCACCGCCAACGCCGCTCTCTGCTGTTGCCCCCCAGACAAATCCGCTGGCATCCCACCACCCATCTCCTCTAACCCCACCAAACCCAACAACCGCGCCACCCGCTCCGCCTTATCCTTCCCCCGCATCGGCCACAAAATATTCTCCCGCACACTCAAATAAGACAATAAATTCTGACTCGGATTTTGCCACACAAAACCCATCTCCTTTTGCCGATACGCTGTCCTCTGCCCCTCATCCATCACCAATAAATCCCGCTCGCCCACCCGCACTCGGCCCGCCGACGGCGCCAAAATCCCACCCAAAATCGACAACAACGTCGACTTCCCCGACCCCGACGCCCCAATCAACGCCAACATCTCACCCTTCCCCACCGTCAAATCCAACCCTTGCAACGCAATTACCTCTAAATCCCCCTGCTTATAAATCTTGACCAACTGCTCACACACAATCCAATTCTTCATCATCGCCCGCCTCCTCTTTGCCCAAACCATAACGCCACCACATAAACAAAACCATAAATCAATAACCACATCCCGATTAACTCATACGGCCAATAAACATACAACGGCGGCGCCTCGCCCAACATCTCCTCGACCACCAACCGCCACAACGGCTCCGTCAATGATACCAACAACCACCCCAACAGGCTCCCCAACATCAACCCCAATCCGATTAATAACCACCGCTCCCACCGCCCCACGCGCCGCCAATCCGCTTGCGCCACCCCCAACGCTTGCCACACCCGCCAACCACCCATCTCCGTCGCCCCACTCAACCGCCGCCACCCCGCCACCGATAACGCACTCAAACCCAACAAAATCGGCACCTGATAACGCAACAAGGCCAAAATCTGCTGACTCAGCATATTCGCTTCATATTGCCGCTCTAATTGACGCGCCTCACCCAACGGTGCCAACTGTGCTAACCGTGATGGTAAATCAAACGCCTCCAAAAAGGCGACCGTATCCATATCCCGATCACTCGGCCACAACCACAACTGATAAGTCGGCGCCACCACCCTCGGCGCCGCCAAAACCCGCTCCACCATCACCTCATCCATCAACACAAACGGCGGCGACACCGTCGGAAACGTATCCACCAAACCCATAATCTCCGCTTCGATAATCTGCTTATCCGCCGTCTGATAACTGACCACATCCCCCGTTCCCGTTTGCCCCACCGGATACTGCCGTGAAATCAATACCGGCACAATCGGCCCCGACGATGTCGCCGCCATTCCCCTGTCCAAACGCATATCTTGCCAATCAGCCATCGTGATCGGTGGCATCGTCGGTGGATACACCAACCGATCCCGCATCACCGGACTACTCACCACCACCGCCGTCACTGGCACCAGATACGGTCCCGTCAACACCTGCTCCGTCCATACCAATGACCAATCCTCCAATCCCGACCAGCCCCGCAACAAATCTAACACCGCTTCCAAATCCCGCGCTTCTACCCCTAACCGTATCGGTGCCCCATTCCGATAATGGACCATCCCCTCCCGACTTTCAACCATCGTCGCCACCCCCACCAAACTCCACAAAGCCACCCCCCATGCCAGCCCCATCATCAATACCAACTGCCGCCCACTCCCCAAACCACTGTCCCCCCTCGGCCCATTCGCCCGCCCCCACCACAACAACATCCCCGACCACAACCCACTCCCACCATACTTCCCCACCCACCCCAACAACCCAAACACCCATGGCAAAATCTGTTGACTCGCCAACGCCAAACCCAACAACAACATCGTCGGACTCAACAACAACCACCCATCCACCGTCGTCGCCGTCCGCAACTGCCACCACCCCAACATACCCAAACCGATAAAACTCAAAAACAAAGCCCGCTCAAAATGTCGGCCACGACCCCCTTCCACCTCCCCCACATGACTCGCCCCTTGTCCAAACCGATTCCAACCCAATCCCACCTGCACCACCAACACCCGCCAAGAGATCACTCCCATCACCCCACCCCACAACCAACTCCTTCCCGACAAAACAGGCTCCTTCAACAGCATTGTCGCCGCCACCACGCCCAACGGCCACGCCGCCAAAACCAAAAGCCCATACCGCCGTCCATAAATCAACATCCCCCGCCGCCAATCCACCCCCCGCACCCGCCACATCCCAATCGCTTCCCGCTCTTGATTTAATGACATCTGACCCCATAACCACAACGTATACACCAACAATAACAATAACTGTGCCGTTAACACCGCCAACGTCTCCTGCGCCTGCAACTGCGCGGCCGCCGTCCGCTGCAACAAATCCACAATCGGCCCATCCCACCGTGACCCATCCACCTCCCCCGTCTCCAACCGTTTCGATGTCACCTCTGTCTGCCACCGTCGCCAACTCTCCGCCAACAACGGAATTTCTTCCGCAGCCATCCCTTCCGGCTCAAGCAATATCATCAGCACCCGTTCACTCTCAAAATACCGTGTCATCATCCCCTTACTTAAAATCAAACCACTATTCATCTCCACAAACTCAGGCTGAAAACTGACACGTTCCCACGCTTCAAACGGCCGTGATGGATTAACCCCTTCCCACTGTAACGCCATTGGATCATCAGCCTCAACCAAACCTACCAACTCAAGCCAAATATCATCATACCCCTGCAACTGCCACCGATCCCCTATCGCCAAGCCCAACTCCGGCGCCGCCGTCACCCCCATCGCCACCTCCAACAAAACTGCATCCTCTAATAACGTCAACTCCCCCGTCGGATAATGCCCCGCCACCACCCTCATCCCCGCGCCTTCATCATTGTAAGCAAACATATGCCATTGCAAAATATCAAACTGCTCCCCACCCCACTCAATCCGCTCCCCATCCCGCTCATAAAACAACTCTCCTAACATCTTCTGTTGATGAGACGTCACCCACCCAGCATCATGTCCCGCCAAATATTCCCGCCACCGTGCCTCCGCCTCGGCCGTCAACGCCGGCTCATCACTAATCCGAATCCGCCCCACATCAGCCGCCATCAACCCCACCTCCGCCTGCCACACCCGCTCTACCACCCCATCCGCCACCAACGGCAACTGTGCCGCCACCAACACCACTAACCACAACCACCCAAAGATCAACCCGATAAAAAACCAACGCCCCCGCCCCACCAAAAAAATCCGATTTAACCGTTGTCGTATCATCATAACCCTTAATCCCCCCACACCCGCAACTGATTAACCAGCTGTTGTCGCCCTAACCAGATACTGCCCAATAACAATGACACCAATAAAATAAATATCACCACCCCACCACTCTGATAAAACGGAGTCAAAGACCACCGCAACACAAATGGTGGCGCCAACGCCAAACCACCCCAATCAAAATTAAAATTCGTCAAAATCCCCCAACTCAAACCATAACCAAGCCCCATCCCCAACAAAAAGCCTATCAAAATTAACAAAAATAGCTCAATACCCAACATCCACAACAATTCACGCCGCCTAAAACCTAATGCTTGTCCAATCGCTAACTGCTGTTGTCTCCCTCCCCAACTCAACACAATATGTGCCGTCAACCCAATAATCGTTACCACCAACGTCATCCAATACCCCCACCGCGACGCTTGCCGTAACCCCACCGCCAACGGATATGTCCGTAATTGCTCACTAATATCCGCTGGCGTCAGCCGCGCCACAATGCCTTCCCCCTCGGCCACCACACCACCATCTCCCCGCCACCACACCTCATTCGCCTCTACCGCCAACCGCCGCTCCTGATGCGCCCCCACCAACAAACTATCAAGCGGCATCACCACAAAACCAGCCTGACTCTCTAATTCATACAACGTCGGAAAATAATCAACCACTGCCGCCACCCGCACCTGCCGCAACAAAGACTCACTCACCGATAACCGCACCCGAATCGCCACCACATCCCCCACCCCCACACCATTCGTCGCCGCCCACTCCCCACTCACAATCGCTGGCACCACCCCGTGCGGTTGCGCATACCCATACGGCGCCACCCCATACCATTGCCCCCGCACCCCAAACCGCCCCACCCCCATCTCCAATCGCCGCGAACCCTCCTGGGGCGCCACAATCGACGGTATCACATACAAATTGTTGCCAATACTAAACCAATCACCCCCATCCTCAAACGATGTCAAAACCTGTTCATGCCCATCCGCCCCGGCCGCCACCACATTATCAAGGGCCATATTTTGGCGAAAATCTGGCTGAAACCGTCGACTCCGAAACCAAATCGAATGTAATTCACGCCCCGTGCCCGCCGGTAAATCAACTTCATACCGCCGCCACTCCCCAGTCTCATACGCCACCCGCTCTCCCTCGGCCACCAACCCATATAACCCAATCCCGCCCCCACCATCAACCAACTTCACTTCCACCTCCACCCCCTGCCAATCAAGCGCCTCCTTCGTCGGCATCCCCAACCACAGCGACAACAACTCCCCCTCATCATCAATCGGTATCCCCCGCATCTCAACGCCCCTCCCCGCCGCCAACGCCCCCAAAGCATCATCCCCCTCCTCTCCCAAAAACTCCGACCACATCGCTACCTCCCGCCAACTACCCACATCAATCGCCAACACCTCAAATGTCGATATCCGCCCCGTCACAAACGCTTCAAACGACCCTTCACCCCGCCAAGCTGGACTCCACCCTCCTTCACCCTCCACTTCCCCCACCCCAATTAAGCGCTCAGCCGCTCCCACCGCATAACGCGCGCGGGCCGCTTCATTATATAGTAGCGTACTATCCAAACTCCCGCTTAAAATGCCCAACGCCACCGTCAACGTCACCAACAACACCACCCGAATCGCCTGCCCCCCCTGATTAGCTGCATAACTACTTGCCAAATACAACGTCGCCGAACCCAACGGTCGACTCATCATCCGCCACCCCGCTAACAACAACGGCAACAACCGCGCCAACAACGCCAACCCACCAAACAATGTCAACAATGGCCCCAAAATCGTTAACCAATCAATCCCCTCCCCTTCAACCCCCACCAACCCACCCAAGTCACGATACCGATTCAACAAAAGCACCCCCGCCCCAAACGCTATAATATCGACATACCACAGTTGCCACCAACTCGCTTGCGCTAACCGCTCCCGCTCTCGCCTCACCCCCACGCCCCGTATCGGCCAGCTCAGCATCAACCAGCTCACACAGCTCGCCACCCCCATAAAAAGCCAACTCATTTGTGGCCAACGTGCCATTTCACTATCTAAAACCAACCTTAAGCCGATAACGGCCGTTCCCCACCCCACCATCACCACCCCTACCATCATTCCCAACCACTCCACCTGCAACCACCCCCGCCACCACCCTCGATCCAACCGCCAATGCCAATTATCCCGCAACAAAAAATGTGCCACCTGCCCACTCATTACCACCACCCCCAACGCAATCAATGCCGTCGTCGCCAACAAAAACGCCAACGGCATCCGCACCGCCGTCGCCCCCACCGCAAATGCCTCCAGCAACGCCGGTAACGCGCTCACCACCACCCGTCCATCCCCCCCTATAACCTGCAACCATGCCTCAAACGCTTCTTGTTGACCACCCATCTCGCTCCAACTCATTCCCACCACCTCCGGTTGCAACCGCCATACCACGGTCGTCTCCTCTTCCCCCCACACCCGCTCTAAAATATCCCACGCCGTCGCCTCATCAGCGATCAACATCACAAACCTCTGCCGACTACCATCATGATAAGCACGCCATGGAGACTGCTCCCCCCACCAATCATCATCCCCCTCCCTCGGCCGCCCCACCCCCACCACCTCCAACCAAATTTCCGGCTCCACATCTGTAAAACGCCGACTAATCGGCAACAAATCTCCCACCACCACCCCTAACTGCTTCGCCACCCCCTCTCCCACCACCACCGGCACCCTCATCTCCGCGCCCAAACCCACCTCCGGCCACGCACCCGCCACCAGCTCCACCCGCTCCCGCCACCCATCATCCCGATAAAAACGAAAATCAATCCGCTCCTCCCCACGCAAACGACCATCCTCCCACGCCACCGCCCCACCCCACTCTCCCCAAGAGTTCACCACCCACGACCAAACCCCAAAATCAGCCACCGCCTCCCCCACCACCCGATCCTCAGCCGCCACCTCCCCTTCACCTACCTCAACCTGCCACGTTACCGTTTTCTCTTCATACGCACTATCCCCCCAAACACGATACCAAGCCCCCGTCAAAATATCCTCCGCCAATGCTGGACCCAACCCCGCCAAACCAATCGCCAAGCCCGCGACCAACGCCAACAAAATCCACAACACACCATAATGTCTTATCCATGTACCTATCATAATCATCATAGTTTGACACAGTTAAACCCAATTAGCAACCCCTATTCCCTCCTCCAATAACTGCTATAATATTAACTAACTCCGTCCCACCATCAATGCTATCAAACTCCCCGTCATTTTAGCTTTATTAAAGGAATTCCAAAATGCGGAAACTTTTGTCGCTCCCCATATTACTTTTTCTTACAGCCTGTTTTGGAGACAACCCCTTTTACCCCTTTGTAACTTCTACACCAGCCCCTCTTTTTTTTGTAGAAGAAAGAGACTCTGGCTTAGTTTTGTTAAGGCTTAACCAACAACGTAATTTTGTAATAAATGATGTACGACTTTCAGGTCGTTTAGAGAAAGTAGAAAATTGTATCTATGTCGTCATGGACAACAATCATTATCTTTCTGTTATTTGGCTAAATTCAGTAACAATTAATGAAATTGGGGAAAATATTGAATTTTCTCACCCATCTTGGCGATCTTCAGCTCAGATTGGCTCACAAATTGAGTTTAATGGTACTGGTTTTGCTGATGATACTCATTGGGGAACTATGATCAACTCTCAATGTAATCCACCTTATCTTGTTATCGGTGAAATATATCCCCTTAATCACAATTAAAGACACCATCTACATCCTTACCCCCTGATTAGCTCCAATCCCCATCCCCCACGAACCAAAATCACAATAAGAGAAATATAATGAAACGCTATCTTATTATCTTACTTACAATAACCCTTCTACTTTTTCAACCATCCCCCCCGCCACTATATGCCTGCTCCTGTACAACAGAACCAATTCCGCCCGCTGTCGCTTATGCCGACGCAACAGATGTATTTATTGGGCACGTTACCAAGGTAACACCTCCCTATCCCTGGTCTGACTCTACACTTAACAAAATCCGCCATTTTTTAGGCATTCCAAAAGAATCACCAACATCATATGAAATGACTTTACAAGTGATTAAATCCTGGAAGGGGGTTGATACCTCAACGGTAACCGTCAAATATGATGTTTATGATTCTTGCAGTTCTTACTTAGACGATCAAACAACATATCTTGTTTATGCCTACAATTGGGGCGATGACACACTTTATACTTATCACTGTTCCAGAACTAGGTTAGCCTTATATGCCGCTAGCGACTTAGATTATCTCAACTCATTACCAACCATTCCATTACAATCAACAGACTCAGATTATTCGCACTGGGGACTACTTATCTTCCTATTCATCCTTCTTTATTTTGCTAGACTAATTCATAACTGGTTTAACCAAAAGATTCTGCACTTTTAGATTAACAACTTCACCAACACAAAAAAATCCCCCCAATCCCCAAAATCCGCGTCAAAACCCACCAATCCTACTCCAACCAAACACCTCATCAGAGCTGTCATTCCCGCGCACGCGGGAATCCACTTTTCGTGTCTCGGTTTCCTCATGGTCGGCAAGTCGTCATTCCCGCGCACGCGGGAATCCACTCCTAAAAACACCTTCATTTCGGCTTCACTCTCCACAAATCCTCCCTCTTAACTGTCGTTTTTCAACATTTCCCCGCTAAATCAGCTCCCAACTCAACTAGCCCGAGGCGTTCATGATACGAGTGCCAAATTTATGTCAACTGCTATTTGCCCTAAACCTTACCCTCACCCAACCCCAGCCCGGTTCACCGGGCGCCAATTCTAGCACGGCGTGTTCACACCCGTGCGGGACGCGAACGAACACCCTAACCTCTTTATGAAGCCATTCGCCTAAGAAAATAGCTTCAAAACAGCCATTTCTATCCCGGCTTGCTACTTGACATAATTTTTGCATCTGTATCCCTTCACCCTCGGCCACTCCTCTTTTCGAGAAAACGCCACAACTAAACCGATCCATTCACTTCCCCTACGTCCTCCCACCACACCCCCTACGCCCCCCCAAAAACCACCGCCACCCTGCTATACTACCCCCATGAACAAATTCAACCAATTATACATACTCACCCTCACCCTCCTCCTCATCACCCTCACCGCCTGCACCACACCCACACCACCCCCCACCCCACGCTACCCCCCACCCACACCACCCGCCAACAAACTCG
>DATHYN010000104.1:0-34616 GCA_035459145.1 Anaerolineae bacterium
TGTTGCGTTTGCCTGATGTGGCGGGTTTGGCGTGGGTACCGGCGGGGACGCGGGTTGAGATTTTTTATGGGGAGTGTCCGTTGGAGGGGTGTGCGGCGGATGTGTGGTGGGCCGTGGGTGGGCGGTGGTGGGGGGCGGTGGCCAATGGTGGGGTGGAGATGGATGGTTTATTTTGGTTGGGGGTGGGTGATAATGTGGTGGTGATGACGGGAGAGGGGGTGGTGGTGGGCGGGGCGGCGCCGGCCGAGCCGGAGCGGTTATTGGGTTGGGGGTTATGGCGATAGGGTATTTGGGTATGAGTTAGTCGCGGTTACGGCTGATAGCGCGGTTGATAGTGGCGGTAAGTTCTTCGGCGGGGTATTTGCCTTTTTGCAAGAGTGCGTTGGCTTCTTTTTGTAAATAGGTCATTTCTTCACTGGTTAAATCTTTCGCGGTGAGAACGACAACGGGGAGGTGGGCGGTTTTGGGGTTGTTACGGATTTTGGTTAATACTTCGAACCCACTCATGTTGGGCATCATCAAATCGAGGACAATCACATCGGGTAGTTGTGTTTCGATGCTGTTGAGGCCATCCAGACCATCGTCAGCGGTGATGACTTGATAGGACATACCATCGAGCATACGATAGATGATGTCAAGGGCATTGGGGTCATCGTCAACGGCAATGATTTTGCCCCCAGTTTGGGCTAAACGATTGACCGTCTTTTTTAGATCATCAGGATTGACCGGTTTAACCAGATAATCATCGACATCAAGGACAAAGGCTTGTTTACGTTCATTGATAAAACTACAAACAATGATGGGGACATTGTTTGTGTTTTCATCATCTTTGAGGGCGCGAATGACATCCCAGCCATCCATGTGCGGCATCATAATATCTACGATGACGGCATCCGGTTTGTTTTGGCGGACAGCTTCAACCGCTTGACGACTGTCATTGACCTTAATGACTTTATAACTATCTTGTAGCTGTTGGCTAATTGTTTGGCGGACGGTGGGGTCATCATCAATGACGAGGACTTTTATTTCTTCGGGGAGGATGGGGGCGCTGTCGTTGTTGGTGGAGGCGGGAATAGAGGGGAGGCGGAAGGAGAAGGTGGAGCCTTGGCCGAGTTCGCTGGTAAGCCACATTTCACCGCCGTGGAGCTGGATAAATTGGCGGCTGATGGGGAGGCCGAGGCCAGTGCCACCTTTTTGCCGTGTGAGGGTACCGTCGACTTGCACAAACTCTTGGAAGACGCGGGTTTGGTCGCGGGTAGAAATGCCCATACCGGTGTCGATGACATGGATTGTGACCCATTCATCATCGCCTTCGGCCGCGACCGTAATACTACCCTCATCAGTAAATTTGGCGGCATTAGAGATGAGATTCAGTAGGACTTGCCCAATTCGGGTACGATCCCCCATGACTTTAGGGATATCATATGGAATATCTTTGTTAAGGATGACATCTTTATCTTTGATGAGGACACTGGCAGTGGACATAGCACGGTCAACCAATTCGAGGACATCGACCTCTTCAAAGAAGAGCTCCATTTGTCCAGATTCAATTTTAGCTAAGTCGAGAATATCATTAATTAAGTTAAGCAAGTGGCGACCCGCATCGCCAATGCGGTTCACCATTTCATCTTGACCCGTATTTAATTCGCCTTCGGTGCCCAAGGTTAGCAGATAGGAAAAATTAATAATAGAGTTGAGTGGGGTACGCAATTCATGAGACATATTGGTTAAGAACTGCGTTTTCATTTGATTCGCTTCTTCCGCTTCTCGTTTAGCGGCGCGAGCGGATTGATAGAGATCGGCGTTACGAATAGCGATGGCTAGCTGGTCGCTAAGAATGCGTAATACTTCGACGGCTTCACGGTTAAACGCATTGAGCTGGTTACTTTGTATATTTAAAACACCGAGGACATCATCCTGTATTTTTAAGGGGAGACAAAGTTCGGAACGGGTGTGGGGTAGACGGTCATCATAATGATAACGGGCATCTTTGGTGACATCAGGTATCATCAGGACTTCACCTGTGGCGGCAGTATGGCCCACAAAGCCTTCGGCGCCAATTTGCAAGCGGATTGGATTTTTCGTCCAATCAATATTATTTCCTTCTGCCAGATTAGCGGCGGCGAGATAGACCTCTTTTTTTTCTTTATTGACCAGAAAGACAGCGATGGCATAGTAATCAAAGGTAACCCGCGTCATTTCAGCGATATGGGGGAGGAGGATATCAGGATTAAGGACGGAATTGATACTACGGGCGGTGGTATTGAGGACCCGCAACTGTTCGACACGTTGTTCGAGGTCTTCGGTGCGGTATTGAACACGTTGTTCTAGCCCTTCGACGAGATGGGCTAATTGTTCGGTCATGGCATTGAAAGCACGGCCGAGTTTACCGATTTCATCTTGGCGATTAATATTGGCGCGAGCGGTTAAATCATTGTTCGCGACCCGTTCAGCTACGGTGATAAGCCGGAGAATGGGTGTTGATAAGATTTGGGCGGCAATGATGGCAAAGAAAAAGACGACAATGGTAATGATGAGAGAGAGAATGATACTGTTTTGCGTTTGTTGGCTTACTGTTTGTAAGAAGACAGATTCTGGTTGAAAGAAGGTGATATACCAATTAATATCATCAATACGGGTGACAGCAACTTGGTTTGTTTCATCATCGGTTGATGGGTCGCGGCTAACGAAAAAAGTTCTATTATTATCAAGATTATCGACTAAATCAGTAAAGGGTTGGGTGTCAACATTATTGGGGAGTCGATAATCTGTTTTGAGTTGAGCGATACGGCTGGCGGATAGGGTATCTGTGGCGATATCGTAGAGGACAGTACTGTCATTGCCATGGGCTAAGTAGAGAAAATTTTCATCGAAGATAACGGGGAAGGAGCGGCTACCAGCTAAACCACGTTCATTGGCGGCTAGTTGTTGGATAGCGACGGCATTGTGGCGGGCGACGAGGAGGCCGAGGGTGCCATCCACGGCGTTGTGAATACGAGCTGAAAAAAAGATATTTGCTTGATTGGTTTGTCGTGAAAATTGGATATGTGATACGTGAGGGCGAAAATCACTAATACCCAGTTGGTAAAATTGGCGGTCACGATAATCGGTGCCAATATTAGAGCGAAACGTATCAGCGACGACAATGCCATTGATATCAATCAATGAGTATGATTCTAAAAAGGAGTAGTTTGGGTCTTTATTTTTAAGAGAGATAAGGGTGTTATTGACAGTTGCTTCTAAATCTTCGGTAACTTGCCTATCATTTGTGGCGCGCAGATAATCGGCAAAAATCTCTAATTCTGACTCTTGAGCCACAATTTGTTTGTTGAGGGTGATAAAACTATCAATACTGGTGGCTGTTTGTGAGGCGGCGGCATACAAGGTGGTTTGGGCGGCATTGGTAAGCGCTTCACGACTGGCACGGATATTGAAAACAGATAGTAGAATGATGGGGATGAGGGCAACCAGTAAGAACGTGGCAATTAATTTAGCCCGTAATGATAGGTTTCGAAAAAAATTAAGAGGTGTATTATCTGTTTGCATAAATGCTTATCAGAAATAAGATAGGGCTAATCTTTGTTGGTAAATGAATTGGTAATGATAAACAACGGAATTAAATAAAGTTTGCCCAAAAATTTATTTTTATTGCCTAATTATGGCAACTATAAAGGTAAGTATACTATTTTTTGCTGAAGACGCCACTAAATTAGAGGTTAATAACCGTTATCGATTTGTTTAGGGTATTAACCTAAATCGTCTTGGTAGGTGATGTTGAAAAGATGGCCGAGTGGATGACAGATGTCAGACGATACCGATTACATTGATCACTGACAGAATGGCAAGATGTACTCTACACTTATAGATATGATGAATAAAAGCTTTTTTAAGCGATAAAGTATAGATTACAAGGAATTGTGTAATGGCTAAACGGAATCGAAAACGGAAACAACAAGAAAAACGACAAACTAATTGGGTATTGGTTGGGGGTGTTGTGGGGGCAGGTGTTGTGCTATTGTTGGTTTTATTAGCGTTGTCGTGGCAAGGGTCAACGGGTGCGACGGCCAATAATAATTCGTTGATGAGTTATTGTGAGGCCAATCCTGAGGCGTGTATCAGCCGTGGGAATCCGGAAGCGGAAGTGACCATTTATGAAGTATCTGATTATGCTTGTGGCCATTGTCAGGATTTTAATGTGGGCACAGCGCCACAACTGGACGCACAATATGTTGATACTGGTTTAGTGCGTTGGGTATCGGTGCCGTATGCGTTGCGGAATGAGACGGTGCCAGTGACTAATGCGGCTTTGTGTGCGAATGAGCAAGGTGCTTATTTTGAGTTTGGTCATTATTTGTATACACATTTTGATGAGCCTGACATTCGGCAAGAGTCGGGTGTGTTGCGGGCGGCAGGAGATATTGGTTTAGATGTGGATAGTTTTCAACAATGTGTGGATAACAATCGGTATGTTAATACGGTTATCAATAATATTGAGGCGGCGCGAGATGCCGGTGTGCAAGGTACGCCAACCTTTTTCATTAACGAGGATTTGTTACGTACTGGTCGGTCGTTAACATCATTCCAACAAGCATTGCAACCATTGGTGGGGCAATAATGAGACGACCTGAAGATTGGCAAGTTAAGGTGATTCAGCTTTTAGCTGTGCCTGGCATTTTATTGGCTTACTATTTGTGGTTATTTCATGAAGGGCAGGTCAATATTTTGTGCACAGCTGGGGGATGGGATGATTGTGGTCAAGTGAGTGGTCCTGATGCGCCTTATTCAGCGATTGGACCAGTGCCGGTGGCCTTAATTGGTCTTCTTGGTTATGGGTTTATCTTTTTGTTGACCTGGGCACCCGAGTGGGTCTCTTTTGTTGAAGAGAATTTACCGGAGCTATTAGTGGCGGTAACGGGTTTCGCCTTTCTATTTTCTTTAGGTTTAACAGCGTTAGAGATATTTGTGATTCATGCAGTTTGTCGTTATTGTGTGATTTCAGCAATAATCATTACGATAATGTTTGTTTTAGCATTGAGTTATCTTCGAGAAGTGACGCAATTTGTGGACGAAGATGAGTGATTGATAGCATTAACAAGCTACTTAAGTAGGAGTATTATGATGAGGACAGAGTTTGTACATGATTGGATGACAACCCATTTGGTTGTGGTTACGCCGGAGACGAGTTTTGCTGAGGCGGAGCGTATTATGCGACAGAGGATGATACGGCGGTTGCCGGTGGTGGAAAACGGCCGTTTAATCGGCATCCTCACCTTCGGTGATGTGCGCAAAGCGCGCCCGTCCGAAGCAACCAGCTTGACCGTTTGGGAAATAAAAGAGCAATTAAATAAGTTAAAAGTAAAAGATGTGATGACCTATCATCCGATTACCATAGCGCCAGAAAGCAGTGTTGGTGAAGCAGCACAATTGATGTTACAACATAAAATTGGCGGTTTGGTTGTTGTCAATCATCTTAATCAACTGGTTGGTATCATTACTGAATCTGATATTTTCCGGTTGGTGGTCAAAGATTGGGCTAAGCAAAATGCGGAATCATCGGAACCGTTTGCCCATTATAGTTAAATACGCCCCCAATCAGCCATATGTTGTTGAACAAACGATTCTGGCTGGTTGGGTGGCGTTAATTAGTGACATTTGTCACCTGCTAAGTTGCTATTTATCCCGTATACTACTATCATCAATGGTGTATGAGGTTGATGTGTGTAGCCAAACATACCCATTAATAAGATTTTCCATAACATGTGATGACAGTTATTACTTACGACAAAGTAGTTTATGAGGAGAGGCGCTATGGCTGATTTAACCACGACCTATTTAGGCTTAAAATTACCAACACCGATCGTTATTTCATCCAATCCATTGACGGCTGATATTGACCATATTCAGCATATGGAACAAGTTGGGGTTGGGGCTATTATTTTACCCTCTCTGTTTGAAGAACAGTTGACATTAGAGGATTCAGGTCTTAATTATTATCGGCGTTACAATAGTGAATCGATTCCGCCTGCCTTGCGGGATATTCCTGATATGCAACAGTATAATAAAGGGGCTAGTGGTTATTTAGCCTATATTTACCAAGCGAAAAAGAGGATTAACATCCCGATTATTGCTAGCTTAAATGGGACATCTAAAGGTGGTTGGTTACGGCATGCACAGCAATTAATTAGTGTGGGGGCGGATGCGATTGAGCTTAATATTTACCATTTGCCTACTGAATTATATTTAACTGGGGAAGATGTTGAGGGTGTTTACTTACGGTTAGTTGAAGCGTTAAAGAAAAATTTAGATGTGCCGATTGCGGTTAAATTAAGCCCATATTTTAGTGCGATTCCTAATTTTACGAAAAAGTTAGCTGATGTGGGGGCTGATGGGGTGGTTTTCTTTAATCGGTTTTATCAACCTGATTTTGATATCGACAATGAGTTGGTGATGCCGAATCTTCAACTGAGCCAATCGCATGAGCTTTTGTTACGTTTGCGTTGGGTAGCCATTTTATATGAACAAATTCCGATTGAATTTGGGGTAACAGGTGGGGTACATACGGGCAGTGATGTGATTAAGACATTGTTGGCTGGGGGTACTGTGGCGATGATGGCCTCGGCCATCCTCAAGCATGGTGTGGATCATGTTAGTGTTTGCTTAGCTGAGATTCAACAATGGATGGAACGACATGAGTATACGCATTTGGGGCAAGTACGAGGGCGGATGAGTCAGCGACATGTGGCCAATCCAACCTCATTGGAGCGGGCCAATTATATGCATGTATTACAGAGTTATGCGGCCAATCAAAAATAAGATAAGAGCAACACTCAATAAAAAACAAAAAAGGCATTCATTTTAAAAATGAATGCCTTTTTTTGTAGGTAACTACCTGTTTTAGAGGGAAATGGGAAGATCAACTTGGTCAATGGCGGCGACTAAAGCGTTAGAATCGATATTTTTGAGTAAATAGTTATCGATACCGAGGGAGATTAGATGTTGACGTTCTTCTTCGTTGATGTAGGGGGTGAGGACGATAACGGCCGTTCGCTTTTGCACAAAACAGTCCAGCATCTCTAATGTCGTTGTGGTAAAAGTGGTCTCATGCCCTACCCCGTAAATGATAATATCAGGACAGATGCCAGCCATTATCTGTTGAGCCTCATTGATAGAGGGGATTGCCCCGACAACATGCAAGTGGGGCACAGCTTTCAGTCGTAAGGATAAAGCTTGGCGAACAGCATTATGATGCTCTATTATTAGTACGGTAATCATGGGTAAAGCCCCCTTTCACAAATAATTATGTATGGGCTAATAGTCACATAATAAATGGTTAACTTTTGCCAAGCAGCAAGGGAGAAGTGCGCTACTCGATGGAAACAGGAATGGGTATCGCTTCACCCAACTGTTTAGTTAGTAACGATAGTATAAAAGATTGTGATAAGAAAAGGGAGTGACAGCCATCATAGATCAGGCTGACATTTGTCATGTAACTGTATTGTATGAAACAGTGTATTAACCTAAGTTTGATAATGAATTAAACCTGTGGATGATTTGGTTAATGTGTTGTTAGGGTAGATTTCTCGACTTCGTTCAATCCTTGATTTAGGGGTGGGGCTTGTCGAAGGAGGAGCGGATTGAACTGCGCTCGAAATGACGTTGGGAGGAGGGGGGGCGAACTCAGGTTATTAGGTCTGGGATTATAAGGGCAACTGCATAATAATTGTTGTCCCTTGGCCGGGGGTTGATTCAATAATGACATCCCCGGCAAACTCTTCCGCGCGTGTATACATATTGGAGAGACCATGCCCAATGCGTCGATTTTTATCTTCAAGATTAAAGCCGCGACCATCGTCACGAATTAATAAACGAATTGTGTCATCGATCCGTTGTAATTCTAAGTAGACGGAATCAGCTTTCGCGTGACGGGCGATATTGGCTAAACTTTCTTGTGTGGTTAAGAAAAGGGCACGGGATAAAGAGGTGGGCAGATTTTGTAACTTATTGGACAGGTCTGTTTCGACCGGAATCATTGTATTGGCTTGGAATTCGCGCACTAGTTGGAGGATACCAACATCTAATTCCCCTTGGAAGCGGCGTGGACGTAAGTCGAGAATAAAGTTGCGGATATCACGGATGGCATCATTGAGTCCATTAATGGCGATATCTAACAATTTTAGGGCATCTTCGGAGTCTGGGGGGAGGGCTAAGCGGGTTGATTCGAGGGTGAGTCCCATGGCGTAGATTGATTGGATAACACCATCATGGAGGTCCATCCCAATGCGGGTACGTTCTTCGAGGACAACGAGTTGTTGAACTTGCTCATATAATTGGGCGTTTTGGATGGCGACAGCGGCATGGGCGGCCAACATTTCTAACAGCTCTTCATCTCGGGCGGTAAAGGATTGATCACCATTTTTATTGGTCAAGTATAAACTGCCGACAATGGTATCATTGGACCAGATGGGCATGCCTAAGAAGCTACTCATCGGTGGGTGACCTGGGGGGAAGCCAACGGAACGGTCATCATCCTGAATATTGGTGATACGGATACTCCGTTTTTCTTTGATGATCGCACCAAGTAAGCCAAGACCTTGGGGTTTGTGGGGAAAATGTTTGACATCTTCGGGAGACATGCCTTGGTGAACAAATTCATCTAAGGTGCCTTGACTGTTGGGTACGCCGAGGGCGACATATTGGGCGCCAGTCACTTCTTGAGCGGCATTAATAATTTGTTGTAATACTTTTTCCAGGGTCAAATCTTGGGTCATTAGAACGGCAGCTTCATTTAAGGCGCGTAATTGCGTGCTTTTTAGAGCTAAGAGTTGGCGTTGGGCTTGTTCTTGGTGGTATAAATTAGCTTTGTGGATGGCGATAGCGGCATGGGCGGCTAGCATTTCAACCCATTGTTCGTCTGTTGGGTTAAATGGTTGACCATCTGGTTTGTTGGTTAGATAAAGGTTGCCTAATGGCTCGTTTTGATAGCTGATGGGGACGCCTAAGAAGTGGGTCATGGGGGGGTGGCCGTGGGGGAGGCCGTGGGCGCGACTATCTTGCGTCATATCAGCGAGGCGAATCGTTTGGTTTTCTTTGATGACAGCCCCTAGAATTCCTTTTCCTTGCGGTAAATGGGACAGATGGGCTTGAAATTGGTCATCAATGGGGGTGTGGATGAAAACTTTGAACCAACCATCGTCACCGACAATGCCGAGGGCGGCATAATCGGCCCCAACCAAGTCACGGGCGACGTAAATAATACGTGTTAAAATGGTGGCTAGATCAGATTCGTTGGTGATTGATAAAACAGCTTTATGAAATAGTTCTAGCGTGTTGGGAGTGACTACTGTACCCATTTTTCGAGCCTCAATTAAGCGGATAAATGTTCGCGCAAATGGTTTTTGATGGCATAAGCGGCAGCCTCGGCCCGATTAGATACCTGTAATTTGGACAAAACACTACTAACATAATTGCGCACCGTCCCTTCGCTTAAGAACAGCTCTTGCGCAATTTGTCGATTGGTATTCCCTTCCGAAATCAAAAGAAGTACCTGCTTTTCTTGAGATGTCAGGTGATGAAACGCTTCCGCTTCTTCTTTCCGAATTGAACGACGCACTTCATTGAAAACACGTTGGGTTAACGATGGATCAAGCATCGCCTCACCACGAGCGGCACCTTCTAACGCACGTAATAGGTCACCACTGCCTACTTGTTTTAACACATAGCCAACAGCGCCGGCCCGAATTGCCGCAAATAAAAGCTCATCCTCAGCATAAGAGGTGAGCATGATAATTTTGACATCATCGTTGGTGTCGGTGATTCGTTGACAAGCATCGATGCCACTCCCACCTGATAAACGAATATCCATTAAAATAATATCTGGTTTATAAACGTCTGCTTTTTCAACCGCTTCATCTTCACTAGCCGCTTCGGCAATGACAGTGAAATCTGGATGCCGATCCAGCAACGTTTTCATACCTAGACGTACGACCTCATGATCATCAACTAACATTAACCGTACCGAACTCATATAATAAGCTCCTTGAGAAATAAACGTCCATTAATTTATAAAACGCAATAATAGCGTTTATTATACACGCTTTGCCCTTTCCTATGTAATGATGGGGTGATAATTGTCATAAATGTATTGAAAATGCCGATTTTTAGAGCAATATATAAGGCCAAAATGATGGAAAAAGGTCTGTTTGTAGCCAATGAAAAAAAGAATGTCGTCAATCAAGCTGATCATGCTACAATAAAACGGATATCATTGAGGAGATTTTATAGGTTTTGTTGTTTAGGAGAATCGTATGTCAAAGCAATATTTACGTGAAGCCCAAATTGTGTTGTGGATTCAATGGGTGGTTTTAAATGGATTGGCTTGGGGGTTAGGCTTACTTATTATGAGTCAGTTAACAACGACGTTTACGCCATTGTCATTAGCTGTGGTGGCTGTTTTCTGGGCAGGAGGGCAATGGTTGTTGTTGCGTACTTATATGCCTATCACTTTATGGGGATGGGTCATGGCGACAGCCCTCGGCGCGGCCCTCGGCCAATTCATCGCTTACCTACTCGTTTCCATCACTGGTTACATGCCCGCCGCTAATCAAACTATCGCTATTTTACTGTTTGGGGCGATACAAGGCATTATTTTTGGCTTAGCTGTGGGTGGGGCACAATGGGTTGTTCTCCGTCAAAGCACGCGACATGCCCATACTTGGGTTGGTGTCACTGTTTTAGGATGGACAATTGGCATGAGTTTAAGCCCTGTGGTGCAATTTACAATGTTATCACTCTCATTGCTGAGTGCGGTTTTGAGTGCAGCCGTTATCGGATTATGGGTTTGTCGTTTGCTCGACGATCGTGACCCTAATAGCCCTGGTTATTTGGAACAAAGTTGATGTCGCTACCACCTATTTATGAACAATGGATAGTCAAGATTCATGCGACGCCCACGCAAATTGTGTTGGCAACGGCTGGTGGTGGTAGTCAGGCGATTGCCCAACTGTTGGCTGTACCGGGCGCTAGTCGGACCTTGATTGAGGCGCGGGTGCCGTATCATAAAGAAGCTTTTAGCCAATTTGTGGGGGCGGAGCCGGAGAAGTTTGTATCGGCCGAGGCGGCGCGGCAGTTGGCGGGGGCTGCTTATCGGTATGGTCGCCAGTTGGCCGACCCCGATATTCCGGTTGTTGGTGTGGCGGGCACGGCCGCGCTGGTTACGGATCGACCCAAAAAAGGGAGCCACCGCGCTTATTTAGCGTTGTGGCAACCTGATTCGGTTGAGACCTGTTATTTGGAGTTGACTAAGGGGGCGCGGAAGCGGCACGAAGAGGAGCTGATGATGAGCCAAGCGTTGCTCAACTTGGTGGGGCTGGCGGTTGGTTTAAGTGACCCACCCGCTTTGCCCTTATTGCCTAATGATAGATGGTCGGTGACGGTATTGGCGGTGGGACAAATGGTGGAGAATTGGTTGGCGACGGAGACACCCGCGTTCGGGTTGGCGGCGACGGGCAGTTTGACGAAAGTACAGCCGCCGTTGTTGTTATCGGGGTCGTTTAACCCGTTGCATGAAGGGCATCAGAAGTTGGCACTGGCGGCGGCCGAGTTTGTGGGCAAGCCAGCTGCCTTTGAGTTAGCGGTGGTTAATGCGGATAAGCCGGCGTTACCGGTAGCGACTATCTTGGAACGGATGAGTCAGTTTGCGGGGCGGTGGCCGATTTGGATTAGTCGAGCACCAACCTATAATTTAAAAGCAAAGGTTTATCCTGGTACCGATTTTGTGGTTGGTTGGGATACGGCGGTGCGTATTTTGGAACCCCGTTTTTATGGGGGGACGATGGCGGGCGTGCTGGATGCCTTGACGGTGATTAAAGAAAATGGATGCCGCCTGATTGTGGCCGGGCGGGTTGATGGGCAAGGGAACTATCAGCCGGCGGATAATTTGGATGTGCCCGCTGGTTTTGAGGAGCTATTTGTGCCCTTGCCCCACTTTCGGGTCGATTTGTCATCGACGGAGCTTCGGGAGGGGAGGGGATAATGGGTTAGAGGGTGGTGAGGGGGGTGTGCCAGCCGGAGGGGATGGGGCAATCAGGGGTGTAGGTGATCGTTTTGGCTTGGAGGTATTGGGCGAGTTGAGCCACGGCAGTGGCGACCGCCTCACCGGCTAGCTGATTATCATCCCAACCTGGTTCGGCGTAAACGCCATCGATAAGCAGTTTGTTTTTTTTGCGGTCCATTTTAGGTGAGATGCGACCAATGAGTTGGTCACCATGTAAAATGGGCAAAACGTAGTAACCGTATTGTCGTTTAGCTTTAGGCACGTAGATTTCGATACGAAAATGAAAATCCCAGAGCTGCTCGGTACGGTCACGGTCACAAATTAAGTTATCAAAAGGGGAGAGTAACGTTGTGCGTGGTTGCCAGGCCCCGTTTTTGATTTGTTCCCAGATGGGTAAGCTAGCTGCAAGCATATACCAATCGTCGTCCCAGCTGTCATCGGTATCTGTGGTGATGTGGACAGATAGGAGTTCACCGTTAGCGAGCATATCGGTGATAACGGCCGTTAACTCCGGATACTCGTCCCGCGTAAAATGACGCTTGATTTGTTTCGCCGTGGCTACACCCAGTGCACGCAAGGCGTGAATGAAGGCACGCTTGGTCATCTCATAAGCGGATAGCTGTTCGCGTGGGGTCCAATCGGGGAAAAAATCAGCGGCTAAGGCCCACCAACGTTGATTTCCGGTTCGTTTGGCGACCATGACATCCCCTTGACTCCAGAGAAAGCTTAACATTTGACCCACATTGCGTGAATCGTTCCAGCCGGATGAGCCCCAAGACACGACGGCCCGATTTTCCAGTTCTCGGCTGGGCAAAGGGCCGTTGGCGGCGAGCGTGTCGAGGATATAAGTTTGGAAAGATTCATTGGCGGCCAGCCAGTCACGCACACGGCGTGACCATTTGCTATCATCACGTCGCCACAGTTTCATGTGACGTTGAAAAATAGGGTAATCTTCGGTGAGAACGATAGAGGCGGCATGGGCCCAATATTCGAATAGTTGGCGGTCATGCCAGCGTAATTGGTCGAGATGGGTCTTATCGAAGGCGCCTAAACGGCTCCAGAGGACGAGGCGATGTGTTCGTTCAACAGCGCGGATAGGGTCGAGTTGGACGCAGCGAATTTGGCGGAACAGTTGCAAGATGCCTTGACTGTTGTTGGGGAGCATGGGGTTGGTTAGCGCTTGGTTGTGGACGGCTAAACGGCGTGCTTCAGTAACAGACAGGCGTAGGGGTGTGGTTGTGGAGGACATGGTTAGACTCCTAAAATCATGATTTATGCTGGACGAACATTGGCCATTACTTGCCTTTAAAGTTCGGTTTCTGTTTGGTCATGAAGCTTTGTACCGCTTCGCCGAAATCTTCGGAGCGGAAAAGTTGGCTTTGGGCCCACCCTTCTAATTGCAAGCCACGGTCGATATCGCCTAAGCCATCGATGACCCGTTTGGCCATGCCGATGGCGAGCGGGGCGGCTTGATTAAGTTCATTGACAAGCCAATCAGTTTTGGCTTGTAGCGCCGCTTGATCGGCAACGACATAGTTGAACAGACCCCAATCGGCGACTGATTCGGCGGTGTAATGGGCGCCGGTCATAATCATCTCTTTGGCGCGGCCGACGCCGACGATGCGGGTGAGACGGGTGGTGCCACCGACGTCAGGGATGATGCCGAGACGTGTTTCGGGCAAGCCAACTTTGGTATCAGCGAGGACGAGGCGCATGTCGCAGGCCATGACCAGTTCTAAGGCTAGGCCTAAACAGTACCCTTCGATGACGGCGATGGTGGGCAGTTCGATTCGTTCTAAACGGGTGAGGACGCCTTGGAAGTCGTCAGTGACACGGCGCATGAAACGTTGCCATTGGGGGCCGTACTTATCGGGCATGGTGAGGAAGGCGGTGACATCGATACCAGCGGAGAAGAGGCCGGGTAGCCCTTTGATGACGATGACGCGCACCCCCTCGGCACGCATAGCGGCGGTGATGGCGTCATCGAAGGCGGTCATCATATCCAGATTGATCGCATTCCGTTTATCGGGCCGATTGAGGGTAATTTCCCAAACCGACTCTTTGTGTGCAGTTAAAATTAAGTCACTCATAAAATATATCCATTATCCTTAAGTGTATTAAACAAAATGTCTTCAACATTTGATCTTGAAAATATACCGTTTAATACTTAGAAGTTGTTAAATCAAAAGTGAAAAATCTTTTAGTTAAACAACTTAAATTGATAGATTATTCTGATGGTTGCCAGCGGGTGATACCACCATCGCTGGCGATCCAGACGTCGCCGTTGGCGGTGACGTGTAGGTCATTGATGTTAGGGTGAAGTAACCCCTCGGCCACGGAAACTGTGTGCCATGCGTCATTGAAAAGTGTGGCTAAGCCGTTATTGGTGCCAATCCAGAGTCGTCCGTCGTTATCAAAGGCTAAACTGGTGATAACGGGTGATGGGAGTGGGGTTTGGAGGCTAGGCAAGAACTGTTGCCATTGGTCGTCGGCAAAGCGATAGAGGCCGTCACCGTAGGTGCCCATCCAGATACCGTTGGTGGGGTCGGCGAGAAGGACGGTGACGGGGGAGTAGAGCATGCCTTCGCCCAGTTCTTGGTCGGCGAGATAGGTTTTTTCTTGGCCGTTGGGGAGCCTTTGGCTGACGCCACGGTCGTGGCCGAACCAGAAGTTGCCTTGTAGGTCTTGGGTGACGGGGCCGGAGTAGGGGCCGAGGGGGGAGTCGGGACTGCTTTGTCGTTGTTCGTCAATTTGTAAGAGGAGGCCAGTGTGGCGGACGTAGGAGAGGGTATGATCTTCGGTATAGAGCCAAGCGGTATCGATACTATCGGCAAAGAGCTGATAAAGCCCATTGTTCGGGAGTCCGCTATCAGTGGTGAGCCGATTGGCGACGCCGTCGCGGATATGCCATAAGCCATTATCGCCACCAGCCCAGATGGTATCACCGATCGCTTGTAAGGGTCGGTAGCCATCGGTGTCGACGGCTAGCCATTCATTGGTGGTGGGGTTGTAGGTTTCGACATGAGGGGCATCTTTGGCGGTGATCCAGATGGTGTTGTCGTTGGTGGTGAGGATATGGTTGTAACTGCCGTGGCCGAGGCTATGGGGAACAGTCCACAAACTGAATTCATCATTTGTGACCTGGACTAGGCCGGCATCGGTGCCAAAATAGAGGGTACCTTGCTCATCACGGGCGGCATTATTGGTGGCGTAAGTGGGTAATTGACCTTGATTTTGGGTAAAAGTAGACCAATCTTGATCAACAGGGTTGTAGCGGGCAAGCCCTTCACTGTTAGGGAACCAGTAGCGGCCGTTGGCATCAATGACGGTGTCATGGATATCACCAAAGCCAAAGGGCCAAGCAAACAGGGTAGCTGTATTGGGAGTGAGTAAAACGGGGCCACGGTCAGTTCCTGACCAAAGCATTTGTTCAGCTGATAACCAAGTTAAATTGGTTATTTTAGCTTCATCGAGACCTTCAGCGGTGATGAGGCGCCAACTGTTATCGTCATAAACGGCAAGACCTTGTTCGGAGCCGACCCATAGATTTTGCTCATTATCGACCACGATTTTGTGGATATCAGCATGGGGGGCGCCGTCTAGTTGTGAGGGGAAGTTAGGGAAAGAGACCCAACGGTTACCGTCTAGGAGATTGAGCCCGCCACCAGTTTGACCACTATAGATGGTGCTGGCGAGCATGGCGCCATCGTATTCGGCGATGGCGGTGACGATGCGGCTGTCGAGGCCCTCATCCATTGACCAGCTAGACCAGCTCGTTCCGTCCCATTGGGCGACGCCATCATCGGTGGCGACCCAGAAGGTGCCGTCGCTGGCGGAGAAGAGGTGGCGGATACGGGCGGTGGGGAGACCATCGCGGGTGGTGATTTTTTCGGCTTGGCCGGTCGTGGTGTCCCAGATGACGAGAGCGCCATCGGTGGCGGCGTACAGTTTGTTGTTGTGGGGGAGGAGGTCGAGAATATCATCGCCACCGGTCCAATGTTCCCATTGGCCGTTGAGGGGGGTGTTGGTTAGGGGCGGGTGGGAGATAGGTTGTGGCGGGATAAAGGGAGTGGTACTGTTTATATCGGTAATTTCTACGTTGGGCAAAGGGGTGGGGGCGGCGGCCATGGTGGCCGCGGGCGTGGAGGGGTCGAGGAAACCTGTATCATCAAGGCTGGTGGATTCGGCATTTTGGTCATTTTGTTCCTCGGTCGCGTTGGCGGCGATGATTTGGGCTTGGTTGGGGGTGGTGGTTAGTTGGCTGGTGTCAGCGGTGGGGGTGATGGCGTTGGTATCGTTGGTGAGGCCGCGCAGGAGGAAGATGACAGTGGAGAAGGCGATGAGGAGGCCGAGGAGGGTGCCAAAGGCGTAGGGGAGATAATTTTTTTCTGGTTGGGAGGCTACCGTGGTGGAGATTGGGGTGGGGGTTGGTGGTGAGAGGGGGGCGACGACCGTGGCATCGTGGGGCGAAGGTGGTGGGGAGGGAAGGGTGGGGTTAACGGAGCCGGGAAGCGGGATCTGGTTAATAACTGTTTGTTCATCGGCGTGGGTATCGACGAGGGTGAGGGCGCTGTCCCAGGTATCAATGAATTCGCGCATTGATTGGAACCGTTGGTTGGGATCCTTCATGAGCATTTTGAGGATGACGCGTTCGACGGCGGGAGAGATTTGAGGGTTGATTTGGGAGGGGATGGGTAAAGGTTCTTGGACATGTTTAAAAATGACGGCGAGGGGGGTATCCGCTTGGAAAGGGACTTGACCGGTGGCTAATTCGTAGAGGATGATGCCGAGAGAGTAGATATCGGAACGGTTATCGAGGGGGATACCTTGAGCTTGTTCGGGGCTCATGTAGGCGGGGGTGCCGGTCATGGCGCCGGAATCGGTGAGTTGGGTGGTAGCGGCCAACATTTTGGAGATACCGAAATCGGTGAGATAGAGTTGGTCACGTTGATCGATAAGGGCGTTTGAAGGTTTGACGTCCCGATGGATGATTTGGTGATTGTGGGCGTAATCGAGGGCCTCGGCCAGTTGGCGGATGAAATGATCGATTTGGGGGAGGGTGAGGCCGAGGGGAGTGCTCATGCGCTCTTTGAGCGTACCTGTTTCTAAGTAACGCATGACGAGATAAGGCAAGCCCTCATATTCGCCCGAATCGTAGACAGGCAAGATGTGGACGTGTTCGAGTTTGGCAATGATACGTACTTCGCGACGAAAACGTTCGCGGAAAGCGTCGTTTTGGGCAAAGAGATACGGCATTATTTTGAGAGCGACATGACGGTCCATTTGGGCGTGGTACGCTTTATAGACAACGGCCATACCACCTTGTCCAACTTGTTCAATAATTTGATAGGATCCGACCATTTGGCCCGGCTTTAAGTGAATCATAAGCGTCTCATGCTAAAAATATGCCAAAATTAGATGTTTACGTTAATATTATAGGTTGGTTCACCTATTTTGGGTACTACCTTTTATTAAATCGATTCTGTGTAACGGAGGATATGATGGCAAAACGTACGCGTAAGCAAGAGATGCGGTTGCAGCAAGCTAATAAAGAACGACGGCGGAAGCAGTTGTTAATTGGCGTTCCCCTTTTTATTGTGGTGGCGGTCTTAGGCTTTGTGATTATTAATCGGTTTTTGATACCGATTGAAGGGATTGAAACATTTATGGGATTGAGCCGTGAGCATAATGTGAATGCTGAGTTTAATACAAATGGTTTACCGCCGGCAGGTGGTGAGCATAAGCCACAATGGTTGAACTGTGGCATTTATTCAGAGCCGGTGGATACCGCTTATGCGGTTCATTCGTTAGAACATGGCGCGATTTGGATTACACACAAGCCACAAATTGATCCAACTGAGTTGCAGAAGATTTATGATATTGGCCGTGATGATAGTTTGATCTTGATTTCGCCATACGAAGGGCAAACATATGATATTGTGGTGACTGCGTGGCAGGCGCAGATGGTACCAGACAATGCGGATGACACGCGGATTCCACAATTTATCGCGCGTTATCGTGGGGGCGGGCCAGAGCCCGGAACGAACTGTAGCAATGGTGTGGGAGTGCCGGATGCTTAAAAGTTGGGCGTTACCACGCGCATATCAGGAATTGGAAGAGCGGTTAGCGCAGACGATTGGTTCTCAGCCGTTTAGTGCGGAGATCCATTTGCGCTTGGAGCGAATTGAGGATTTATTAGCCCATTTAAACCATCCGGAAGCGGATTATCCGATTATTCATGTGGGGGGGACAGCGGGTAAGGGGTCGACGGCGATGTTGGCGGCGGCGATGTTAACGGGGGCGGGTTATGAGACAGGTTTGCATATGTCGCCCCATTTGCAGATTGTGAATGAGCGGCATCAGGTGAACGGCCGTTACGCCCCAACCTCACTCCTTCTCGATTTGTATGATCAGTTAGCCCCATGTTTGGCCGAGATGGCGGAGACACACCCCTTTGGGATGCCCAGCTATTTTGAGACACAGTTAGCTTTATCCTGCTTGCTATTTCAGGCGTGTGCAGTTGATGCGGCGGTTGTTGAAGTGGGGTTGGGGGGGATGTTAGATGCGACGAATGCGTTGCCAACGCGGGTGGCGGTGATTACAAATGTGGGGTTGGATCATACGGAGATATTGGGAGAGACGGTTGAAGAGATTGCGCGGGACAAGGCGGGCATTATCAAACCGAATCAAATTGTGGTGACAGGGGCACGGCAACCGAGCGTGCGGGCGATTATTGCCGAGCGGTGTGCGGCCAAGGGGGCGACATTGTGGCGGTTAGGGGAAGAAGTTCTCTATGATGTACATGACAATGGGCATTTTGATGTACGCTGGCCGGGGGGAGTTGTCCGTAATTTACCTTTGAATTTAGAAGGGAAATTTCAGTATGAGAATGCGACGTTGGCGGTGGCGGCGGTGATGGCGTTGACTGATGGCGCGATTCCGTGGGAGGGATTGCAACGGGCATTGGGGACAGCACGGTTGACGGGGCGGTTGGAACAGGTACAGAGTGCGCCTGATGTCTGGTTAGATGGGGGGCATAATGAAGACAAAGTCAAAGCGGTGTGTGACAGTTTGCCCTCGGCCGAGGGCCAGCGCCGATTTGTGATTGCGTTGAAGAAAGGGAAAGCGGCGGATGATATTTTGCCCTTATTGGCAGAACATGCTGATGAGATTTATGTGACCCAATTTTATCCTAAAGGGTTATGGCAAGCGTATGATCCGTTGGAATTAGCGGCGATTTTGGCTGAAGTGGCACCGGATGTGCCCTGTCAAGTGATTTCGGATCCAGATGAGGCGGTGGCGACGGCGTTAGCGGCGTCGACGGCAGATGATTTACTGTTTGTGACTGGGTCGCTATATTTGATAGGGGATGTTCGCGAGCGATGGTATCCGGCGGCCGAGATGTTGGCGCGTTTAGAGGATGAGTGGCAATAATGGGGTCGAAGGAGCATAGTGGTTGGGTTATGGGGGGGGAGGGGTCTATTGAGGCGCGTTTAACCGCTTTTGAAGAGGCGTATCAATGGTTGTTGGGGTTGATTCAAGATCCGACAGGGGAGCGGGTGAAGTTGGTTAAGAGCCAAGAGATGTATCAAGTGGAGCATGGGTTGCGGTTAGAGCGCACGCGCGAGTTTTTGGCTTTTTGTGGTCAACCACAAGAGAAATTTCCGGCGATTCATATTGCGGGGACGAGTGGGAAAGGGTCGGTGACGACGATTTTGGCGGCGATTTTGACGGCGTGGGGGGCGCGGACGGGGCATCATATTAGTCCGTATTTGCAGTTGTGTACGGAGAAGTTGATTGTGAACGGCCGTTGGTTACGGCCGTCCGCGTTTGCGGAGCTAGTCAACGTTCATTTTCGGCCTAAGTATGAGGCGTGGATTGGGGCGGGGCATGATTTGCGCTATGGTGAAGCGTGGGTGGCATTAACCTACATATGGTTAGCGTTAGAAGAAGTTGAGTGGGGGGTGATGGAAACGGGTTTGGGGGGACGGTACGATCCCACGAATGTCTTGCCCGCTAAAATTGGGATTATTACCAATGTGGATTGGGACCATATTAAGACATTAGGGCCGACATTGGCGGACATTGCTAGGCATAAGGCGGGGATTATCAAGCCGGGGCAATGGGTGGTGAGTACGGCGGAGAAGCCGCTAGTGCGGGAGATAGTGGCGGCGGAGGCGGCGGTGCAGGGGGCCGAGTTATTGCAGATGGGTCGTGATTTTGCTGTGGAAGAGGTGGTGATGACGGCAGAAGGGAGTCGGTTTAATTTGGTGACGCCATGGGGGGTGTGGGAGGATATTAGGTTGCCGTTAGCGGGGGCGTTTCAAGTGACGAATGCGGCGGCGGCGTTAATGGGGGCGGCGGTAGCGCGGGAGGTTTTTGGGCAGGCGGGCAGTGTGGCGATGGCGCGGGCGGCGGTGGCTGAAGTCAGATTTTCGGGGCGGATGGAGCTGATGCAGACGGAGCCGTTGGTGATTTTAGATGGGGCCCATAATGGGCCAAAGATGGCGGCCTTGGTCGCAAGTGTAGCGGCGTGGCGTGGCGAGCGGCCGGTGTGGGTGATTTTGGGGGCATTAGCTAGCAAGAGTGCGACGGGGATATTAGCCCCTTTGGTGGGGATTGGGAGTTGGTTTGGGGTTACGGAGCCGAATGTGTATGCTAAGATGCCGCATTCGGCGGCGGCATTGGCGGCGGAGTTGGGGGAGATGGTCGCGGGGGTACCGGTGACAATTTATGATGGTGTGGAGGCGGCGATTCGAGATGCGGTGGCGCAGGCGCCGGCCGAGGCGATTATATTGGTTACCGGTTCTTTGTATTTAGTGGGTGAGGCGCGTGGTTGTTGGTATCCACAACAGCAATTATTGCTTGACATAGAAGCGACAGGATGGCCTTAAACAGATGTTGTTAAATCGGACGTGCAAAACCTTTAGATTAAATAACTTATCCCAGTCAAATCATTAGTTATCCACATTTTTGTGTATAGTTATCCACATTTCGAGCTGATCTTGTCCACAGACTTGTCTAGTCTTATCCACAAGATTAAGTTGTTTATCCACAGATTTCGATCAGTTATCCACTGTTTTTGCTATATACGGATTGATATAAAAATGTTTTCCACAATTGAGAATTGTTTATCCACAGTTCAGAACGTGTCTGAAGCGGGTAAAAAGTGCTGTTTTGTAGGGTGAAGTTGTTAATCTAATCTGAGTTTGATAATTAATCAAGCCGATGTGAGTGTTGGTTAGGGTGTTATTAGGGTAGATTTCTCAACTTCGTTCAATCCTTGATTTAGGGGTAGGGCTTGTCGAGGGAGGGGCGGATTGAACTGCGCTCGAAATGACGTTGGGAGGGGGTGAGGCTTGTCGAGGGAGGGGCGGATTGAACTGCGTTCGAAATGACGTTGGGAGGAGGGGTGAAGTACCGCGCTCAGATTATGTATGTTATTGTGGCATTGATTGGGGGAAGGTGTGTAATTGTTGTGGATTAATGGGGGGGCTGAAATAATAGCCTTGGATATAATCACAGCCTTGTTTTTGGAGAAAAGCTAATTGTTCTTTGGTTTCGACGCCCTCGGCAATCACTTTGAGATTGATGGCGTGTGCCAGTTGGATAAGTCCAGATACGATAGCGCTATTTTTATTATTGGGTGTCCAATTGCGAATAAAAGATTGATCGATTTTAAGAAGGTCGAGGGGGAATTGGGCTAAACAGCTAAAAGCGGAACCAAGCCCAAAATCATCGATACTGACACAGAAACCAAGTTGTCGTAAATCAGCAAGAACAATGAATGCATCGGTCAACTCGCGGACAGAGAGGCTTTCGGTTATTTCCAGATGGATTTTTTGGGGGGGGATATTGTATTTGGCGGCGGTGTGAGGGAATAAAGTTTTTAAATCCTCATCTTCAAACTGTCGATAAGAGATATTAATGGCGAGCGTGAGGTCGGGATACCCTTGTTGGTGCCATTGTTGTAATTGCTGGCAAGCTTGTTCCAAGACCCAACGACTAATAGGGACGATTAGGCCGGATTCTTCGGCATGGGGGATAAACTCTTGAGGGGAAAGCAGTCCATGTTGAGGATGATGCCAGCGGATAAGGGCCTCAACACCAGTGAGGTGAGGGTGAGGAGAGCAACTCATGATTGGCTGATAGACAATTTGGAGATGATTATCGGCTAAAGCGTGGCGTAAATCTTGCGTGATCTGCCAATCTTGTAAGGTATCAAGATGAAGTTCTGGGTCAAAGATGGTGTGGCGAGCTTTACCGGCATGTTTGGCCCGATACATGGCAATATCGGCATCACGAAGCATATCAACGGCGTTGTCATATTTAGTAGAAGAAAAGGCGAGACCGATACTGGCGGTGATAAAGATATCATGATTATCAATATAAAAGGGGGTGGATATCGATTCTTGTATCCGCTTAGCGATCATTTCGCCCATGGCTGGGCTATTGACATTGTTGAGGAACATGGCGAATTCATCCCCGCCGAGGCGGGCGACGATATCGGTGGGGCGAATACAGGTTTCGAGGCGACGGGCGACGGCGATTAGTAGTTGGTCGCCAGCGAGATGGCCTAAATTGTCATTGATTTTTTTGAAACCATCGAGGTCGAGATAGAGGAGGGCAAACGGCCGTTGGCTCTGCCAACTGCGCGACATTGCTCGTCGTAATTGGTCCATAAAGAGACGACGATTGGGTAAATTAGTTAGGGCGTCATGGTAAGCGTTGTGCATTAACTTTGTTTGGGCTACTTTTTGCTCAGTGATATCAGTTTGTGAGCCGACCATACGATAAGCGTGTCCATTTTGGTTACGGACAGCTAACCCACGGCAACGCATCCAACGGTATTCACCATCTTTATGCCGTAACCGGTATTCATGTTCAAAGTGGGTGATTAGACCATCCCAGTGGGCACGTAAAGCGCTATTGAGCGCTTCAATATCGTAGGGATGAACCCGTTCTAACCATTCGCTGGGGTTGGTACCAATTTCATCATCTTGGTAGCCAATCATCTGTTTCCAGCGGGGGGCGAAATAGACCTGTTCACTTTCAAGATTCCAGTCCCAAAGACCATCATTGGCGCCACGAGCGGCCAAAGCGTACCGTTCTTCACTAAGTCGCAAAGCCTCGGCCATTCGGAGACGATCTAATTTTTCTTGCCATTGTCGGTATGCTTTATTAATGACTAATGGTACTAATTGTAAATAATCACCATGCTGGTCTTTGACTAAATAATCGATAGCACCTAGCTTCAGTGCTTCAACGGCAACTGACTCATTGCCAGCGCCGGTGATAAAAATGACAGGGCAGGGTTGTATTTGTTCATTGATCGCTTTAAACGTTTCCATGCCACTCATTCCTGGTAGCTTGAAATCGAGCAAAACAACATCGAAATTGATACTTTTTAGCTGCTCAAGCGCTGTTTCGCCCCGTTGCACCCAAGTCAAACTTGATTGGAATTCACTTTGCTTGAGGGCACGTTTGATAAGCCGATAATCATATTGGCTATCTTCTACAATAAGAATTTCAAAAGGTGTTTGTTCGGTCATAGTTTGATTGGAAATGAGCTATGTATGATAATGGAATAAGAGATAATATGATTATACAAGTCGGCAAAAGATTTGGCTGTATATTATTTTACTTTAGGTTAATCTAAAAAAGAGGGTGGGCTTTATTTGAGTTGGGAGTTGGTAAGTGGAGCAGTAGAAGAAGATGAGATGGATTTAAGGGATCGAAAATTTATCTTATTGAATGGGCTTAGTCGTTATCATCGTTTTGTTGGGCGGCGCGCCGTTTGGCGAGGAGACGAGAGGCGAGAGGTGAGTTGGTCGCGGGCTTGTTGGGGGGAGCAGGGGGGGAAGGGCGACTGGGTGGTGTGGGTGGTGTGGGTGGTGAAGGCGTTGAGGGGGGAACGGGTGGTGGTGATTCATCGTCAGAATCAGAGGTTAAGTTAGCTCTTTGTTTGGCTTGGAAGAGCCGTGACATCGGTTCGGGGCGTGGTTGAGCGGGGGCGGGCGTTGGGCGTAGGCGGCCGAAGGTGGCGGACCAGGCACGTTCGAGGTCACGGCGGGTGATGACGAGGCGGCGAACGGCGATATCAAAAGGGAGTAAGATGATGGCTAGAAATAGAAAAGTAGGCCAAATGGGGCGTGAGGTGCGTTCGGGGTTGAGGTTATGGAGGAAGGTGGCCGAGGAGGCATCTGTTTCTAGCTGTCGGCCAGTGGTCATTTCAGCTAAGCGGGCTAAGAGTTGGTGATTGGGGGTGAGATTTTGGTATTCTGGGGAGTAGCCCAATACCCAGCCACTGGTTTGGCCGACGGCGATCTCTTCGCTGGTGGGATTATTGCCAGCAACCCGAATGAAATAAGCGCCTTCGTCATTGGGAGTGAAATTTCCTTCGTAGCGACCCGGTGCAATTTGTTGTAGCGTGAGGTTTTCGGTTTGACCATTGGGGGCGACGACGTTGACTTGCATATCGAGGCCATTGAGATAGCCACCTTGGCCGTCGCGGGTATCGACGATGAGTTGGGCATTTTCAGCGGTGAAAGTGACTGTGGTTTCAACGTTGCTTTCGCTGGTTTGGGGGACAGTCCAGCGGACGACTTGGGTCCAGAAGGTGGGGAAGCCATCCCATTGAACCCACGGAGTTGCCCAGCGGCTGGTGGCATCGGAGGTCCAAGCGACGGAGCGGCCGAGGCCATATTGCCAAGCGGCGAGAAGGGGGTCATCCATATCGGTTTTGAGAATGATTTGGGCAGTTTCTTTAGGGGAGGTGCCGATATAGCCATCGAGGGAGGGGACTTGGGCGATGTTGCGCATGATGGGATTGGTGCGATAGTGGGGGCCGGCGCTGGGGAAGAACCGTTCTTCGATGAGATAGGAGCGTTGGATGGAGGTGGTTTCTTGGGTGAAGATTTGGGGGAGGTTGGCGGCGCGGTCGGTGAAATGGTAACGGCCGTTGCCACGCGCGGCCATCTGTTGGAGCCAAGGGATATCGGGGCCATCGCCGATGGCGACCATAGAGACGGTAGCGCCTTGGGCGGTGAGGGCGTCGATAATTTCAGGCACGCCCCCTTTTTCGTTAGAATCAGCGCCATCGGCGAGGACGATGACATGTTGAACTTGGTTATTGCTATTGGTGAGGGCTTGGGCGGCGGCCTCCATGCCGGTTCGGACATTGATACCACCACCACCAGCGCCAATTTGGCGAATTTGGGCGATAATGGCATTTTTATCGGCGGCGACGACAGGGCCAACGACATCATCTGGTTGGGTATCGACGGGAATGACTGTGATCTCATCAAAATCATTGAGCAATTGAACGACGCGGGCGGCACCTTCATTGGCTAATTGCATTTTGGTGAGCCCCCCTTCGCTGGCGCCCATGCTGCCAGAACGGTCGATGACGATGACGATGCTGACGGCGGGGAAACGTTCTTCATCCTTGATTTGCATATTGACGGGCAATGTTTCTTCCAACGCGGTTTGGAAGTAGCCGCCCATGCCGTAGCTTTCGGGGCCGCCAACGACGACAAGCCCGCCACCTAGATCACGGACATAGATTTGGAGGGCTTCCATTTTGCGTGGGCTGAGATATTTGGCATTGACATTGACCATGACGATACTGGCGTAATTGCTGAGGTCGGCTAGATTCGAAGAGAGGAGGTCGGGGGTGATGGTGGTGACATCGAGGCCGGTGGCGGTGAGGGCGAGGCGGAGTTGTGGGGATTCATCGGGGATGGGATTGCCATTATCATCGAGAAGGCCATCACTGGTTACGAGCAAGATGCGGGGTGGGCCGGTGATTTCGGTGAAGGCGGACAGTTCATTGTTTTGGTAGTAGGTGTCCTCGGCCGGGGTTAGTTGAACGCGATAGCGGATAAACTCTTGGGCAGTGGCTTGCAAGGTGATGGGAAAGTTATTGATACCGGCACGGAGTTGGACATTGGCTTCGGTGATGACGGCGCCATCGGCCAGTACGCGGAGCACGGCGGGCATATCGACACTGCTTTCGGCGCGGACACGGATGGTGAAGCGTTCTCCATCGCCGACACGGGTGGGGGCATCGACACCGAGAAGAAGGGCTTCGGCGGGGGCTTCGGTGGGGGTGAGGGGGAGATAGTCGATGACGACATTATTGGTGGCGGCGAGGCGGGCGGCGGCGACGGCGTCGCCGGTTGTTTGTTGGCCGTCACTGAGGATGACGAGGCGGCGGGCGTGGCCGGTGGGGAAGAGGGCGAGGCCGAGGCGAATTGCTTCGCCGATATCGGTATGTAAAGCTTGGGGGATGGAGGTGACGGGAGCGAGTTCGGCGAGACCACTCATCGGTCTCTCGACAAGGGCATCGGCGCCAAAAAGAATGACAGCGGCTTGGTCGTTGGGATTCATATTGGTGATGGCGTTGCGAATAAAGGTTTCGGCACGGTCACGTTCGTTGGCGGGGATAGAATCGGAGGCATCGACGAGGAAGACGACGGCGAGTTCATCGGCGGCGCGCACGGCTTGGGTACCAGCGAGGGTGAGGGTGAGGAGGGTGAGGATAAGGAGGCGGAGGGTGAGGCTGAGCCATTCACGCCAGAGGCGTGAGGAGGTGGATTGGGGACGGCCGAGCCAGATAATGTAAGGCCAAGCGAGGAGTAATAGTAAAGCGAGAGGGGTGGTAAACTGCATCAAAGGTTACTCAGCAGACAGGGGGGGAATGTCGTACTCATTATCGAAGGCGAGGGGGATATAGACGGTGAAGGTGGAGCCAGCGCCATGTTTGCTGTCGACGGCGATACGGCCGTTGTGGGCTTTGATGATAGTTTGGGCGAGGATGAGGCCGAGGCCAACACCATGGCCAGCATGTTGGGTAACATGTTGAATATCATTAATGCCGGTCCACAATTTAGCGAGGCGGGCTTCATTCATACCGACCCCATTATCACTAATTTGGGCATAGATTTCATTGCCTTCGACACCACATTCGACCCGGACCTTGCCCCCAATCTTGTTGAATTTGATCGCATTATGCAGAATTTGATGGATAGCGCGTTGTAAGTGGGTGCTATCACCAATGATGAGAGGGAGTTGGCGAATGGTATCTAATTCGACAGTCACACGACGTGCTTCCGACATTGAGTGCAGATTGTGGATTACTTCGCGGCAAATTTCGTCCATCATGAGAGGTTGCCGTTGATAAGCGCTTTCATCTTGGATACGGGGGACGATAGCGATTAGGTTATTGATCATAGAGCGTAGCGAGATGGTGGCATCATCTAATTCTTGGGTCATCCGTTCACGGATAGGGCGTTTGGCTTCGAGACGTTGTTGGATAAGGTTCCAGGATTTATCGATGGTATTGAGTGGTGAGCGTAGTTCAGGGGAGATCAAATCCATAAATTGATTATAAAGTTCTAGGCGAGGGGTTAGGTATTGATTGGTATAAACAAGATGTTGGTTTTGATTAACGATATATTGGTTAATTTGTTGCAATTTGGTTAATGTTTGGGTTTGGTAGAGAGGGGGGGCGATTTCGCGGGCAAGTTCAGCCATTTTTTGGAGATCGAGGTCAGTGTAGTTGGTTCCACTTTCTTTGGGGCCAACGGTAAGAACGCCAACTAGCTTTTGGCCGATGCGAAGCGGCATATAGAGGACACGTTGCCAGCTATCGAGAGCGGCACGTTCGGCGCCGGTGAGATTATCAAATTGGCCGACGGCGATAACATCGTAGTAGATGAGAGGTTCTTTAGCTTGGCGCATGTATTGGGTGAAAGGGCTTTGGGGGTTAAAGGTCGTATCGAGGGGATATTTACCATTTTGTTTGTTGGCGATGAGTGGGCGGAGGATAAGGAGTCCGCAAGGGCCTTCTTCGGTGGTAAAAAGCCAGACATCATCCGTTTTTAGATTTAGGTTAGTGATCGCTTGGGCGAATTGACCGACATCATGGACATCGAGGAAGTTGTGGATATATTGGCTTTGATAATGTTCGAGAAGTTGTTGGTCTTCTTCTTCTGCCTGTTGTTCTTGGCTGAGTGTTTGGTTAAGGAGATAGGCGAGCCACAAGATGAAGGCAAAAGCAGCGGCGGCGATGAGGATACGCCAATTGACGGCACTGATTTGTTGACCGAAATCGGTGGAGAAGAGGAAAAAGAAAGTGCTACTGGTGAGGGCAAAGAGGAAGAGGAGGCGAACGGCGGAGCCACGCAGTTGCCATAAGCGTGGTTGCAAATCGGGAAGCGGGCTACGAGTGAGGCTAAAAGTACCCAGAGCGGCAGCGACAAGATGGATGATAGAAGCTAGTTCTTGCCAGATGATCATATCTTTGTGGCGGCCAAAGAAGAAGAAGCCACCGATGAAGTAAAGGGTGAGACCGATCCACCAGTAATAGGTTTGGACACGGAATTGGGAGCTGGGGAGGTTTTTATAGGCTTGGCGGCGGATGGACCAGGCGAGGCCGAGGGGGATGAGCCAACTAGTGACCCAGATACTACCCCAAATGGTGTAATATTGAACTGTTTGGCCTAAAATGTTTAAGTTACCGCTACGTAAGCCCCAAATCATAGGATTGGTGACAATACTAATTAGATTAAGCGCACCGCTAAGGGTGAGAATAATCTGTTCTCTTTTATCTGGTTGGGCATGTTGGCGGGTTGAGAGGAAGAGTAGCCCGGTAGCGGTAAGGGCAAAGGCGTGAATACCCCAAATGCGCCAATTATGGGCGATATTGGGATTGATATTGGTGCCGACAAAATAGCTCATGATACTACTGGCGGCAATTGCTTGGAGGATCAGGGTTGTACCCCAAATGTAGGTGACATGTCGCCGTTTAGTGTTGGTATGTTGAGGGCGACGGTACCATCCTAAATAGCTAGCCATGAGCACAAGCAATAGAGGAATAATTCCTAGCGTCAAAAATTGCTGTAGTAAGGTCATGAAGCTTTCCTAAAAAACATGTTGAACATTGGAGTTGTTAAAGCAGAAGTGAAAAATCTTTAGATTAAATAACTTAGACAAATTTAGTAGAGTGTAACGGAAATAATTTAGAGTGGGAAGTTCCTCATGCTGTCAGATTACAAGTGGATTTCTGCCTGCGCAGGAATGACATCATTCTGGGTTATTTATGAAACAGTCTATTTAAGTGCTTTGTAAACAAAGTTTTTAATACTTCTTCTGTCTGGTTGAAGTTAATAAAATTTATGTTACGAAGTATTAAGTGTATTAAACTAAATATTGTCGATATTAGATCTTGAAAATATGCTGTTTAATACGTTGAAGTTGTTAATTCAAAAGTGCGAAATCTTTTGGTTAAACAAATTAGATTGATGACTTTATTTTATCCTAAACTAGCTTAAGAAGAAAGAGGCTTTTAGAGCCAGCCTTGTTTTTGATACCAAGTCACAGTTTTTTTGATACCGGCTTGGAGGTCCGTTTGTGGGGTATAGCCGAACTCATCATGGGCACGTTGATAAGAGGAGCCACGGTTTTGGCTGAAGAAGGCGACCCCATCTTGGCTGAGAGGGACGGGCGTACCTAGCCAGCGATGGGCAAATTCTAGAGATTGGGCGCCGAGTTGGACGAGGTGGCGGGGGAGTTGGAGCTGTGGGGGTGGGGTATTGAGGGCGTGGGCGACGGTGGGGACAAATTCACGCCATGGTAAGGGGCGTGGGCCGCAAATATTATAAGCTTGGCCTGGTTGACCATGTTGCCAGCAAGAGATGAGGCCGGTGACGGCATCGTCGATATAGGTAGGATGACAGAGATTATGGCCGGAGCCGATATAGAAGAAGAGGCGGCGTTTGATCATACGGAAGAGGCCGAGGACATGTTTATCGCCGGGACCATAGAGGAATTCGGGGCGGGCAATGGTGATGGGGAGCCCTTGGGCAGCAAACGTAGTGGCGACGCGTTCGCTTTCGGCTTTACTATTTTCGTAGAGGTTGCTGGGAGCCATGGGGGCGGTTTCAGGGGGGATGGGGGGATTGGGGCCAGGGGGAAGGGGGCCCATGACACCGGCACTACTGATATGGAGAATACGGGGTGGGGTGGGGCGGTGGGCAGTGTCGTTTTGGATAGTGGTGAAGAGGTGGTGGCAGGCGAGGACGTTGGCTTGGTAGTAGTCGTCGGTGGTGCGACCATGTTGGCCGAGGAGGCCAGCGGCATGGATGATACCATCGGAGTGGGTGAAGAGGCCGGAGAGGGAATCTGGTTCGGTGAGGGAGCCGATATGCCATTGGATGGGGAGGTTAGAGAGAGCGGAGCGGTCGGAGGCGGGGCGGGCGAGGGCATGAATTGTATGGCCTTGATTGATGAGAGTCCGGGCAAGGGCACCACCAATGAAACCGGTGGCACCGGTGATGAAGAGTTGCATTATATAAATAACCTTTGGCTGGTTAGCGGGGATTTAGCTGGTAGATAAGACCGGTCACGTAATCAGCGACGTAAAGTTCCCCATTTTGGTCTTGGCCAAATGTGCTTGGCCAGATATTGGTAACGTTAGTGGGTAGTGAGGCTAATGTCCACGTATTATTGGCTGAGCCATGTAAGATAAAAAACTCATTGCGGCAAAAATCGCCAAAAATGTAATCGCCATACAAGCCGAGGTGTTGTGAGCCGCGATAGACATAGCCACCAGTGATGGAGCGGCAGAGACTATCCCCATCATCGTTGACAGGGTGGGCGAGCACGATATCGGGGAAGGTATAGTTGGTAGCTTGGTTACAGCTTTCGGGGAAAATGACGAAGTTACCTTCGTAACAGCGCCAACCATAGTTACGGCCGCCGGGGGCGTTAGCAGGGTAGATATTAATTTCTTCCCAGTGCCACATACCGACATCGGCGATGAACATGTTACCGGTGAGTTTGTCGAAGCTAAAGCGCCAGGGGTTGCGGAAGCCGAGGGCCCATATTTCGTCACAAGAGCCAGAGACAGAGATGAACGGGTTATCCGCGGGGATGGTATAGAGATTGGTGTCGGCGCCACCATCACAGTCGGGGGGGATGGCAGAATTGCGATTGACATCGATGCGGCCGATTTTGCCTAACATTTTGGCACGATTTTGGGCATTGTTGTTGGGGTCGGGGTTATCGCTACTGGTGCCATCGCCGAGGGAGAAGTACAGATAGCCATCAGGGCCGAAATGAATATCACCGCCATTGTGGCTATCTTGCGGTTGTGGGGTACGCCAGACGATTTGACCACTTTCGGGCAAGGCTTGATTAGGGTTAGCGGGGTCGGTTTCATAGCGAGCAATGGTGGAATAGCCGGCAGCATTCGGGCCTGTATTTTTGTCGATGTAACTAACGAAAAAGTAGCGATTTTGGGCATAGTTGGGGTGGAAGGTGAAGCCTAAAAGCCCCTGTTCGCCACTTTCACTCTCAGAATCGACGAGGCCGCTAATATCAAGGAAGGGGGGATCAAGACGTTGCCCACCAGATAATATACGAATAATACCGACCTGTTCAGCGATGAAGAGACGGGAATCATTAGAGAGTGGGGTCGTGGCGATAACGACTGGGGTATAAAATCCGGAGCCAACAACATCGAGGGAAAGCCCAGTAATCGGTTTGTTGATTTGTGGCATGTAGATGTAGCTATCTTCTTGTGGGGAATATGGTAGTGGGGAAAGAAGATAATGAGTATTGAGACCCATAACTAAGATAAGTAAAGTTAAGCTAAAAAAACGTTTCATACAATCCTCTTTGAGTGGATAAATAAGCTCATCGCGAAAAATACGGGTCTATTATAGCGTATTTCGGAAATGAGCGGTTAATAGATAGGGTGAGCTAGGTGGATTTAGGGGTGATGTTAGGCGTGGGTACCTACCTGCGTAGGTTATGACAGCCCATATTGGGCTGTGATTTTGTAAAGTGATTTGTAAAAAACAGTCCTTGTTTTAGATTGTTTGATTTGAGATGGGGGGGATGGGAATATGTTTGAAAGGGAACCGCGAATGGGGGAGTGCGCGAATGGGTGTTGAATTGGAGCTGGTCTAATTGTTGGGTTGGCGATTTTGGGGCAAACCGTGGTACAGTTTGGGAGTATTGGCGATTTTGGGGCAAAGTTTGTATAATTTAGGGTAGGGAGATGTATATATTTACCACTGAGGACATATGACGATATTTAGCAGTGGGGTTCAGCAGTCAGATGAGCAGCAGGAAATTACTGAATGGCAACGACGTGGTCGATTAAGTACATTTGGCTATTTGTTGCCGGCTTTAATTGTTATGGGAGCGCTTACTTTTTATCCGTTGGTGTATCAATTTTATATGTCGTTTATGGATTATGGGATACGAAGTCTTAATCCTAGTAGTGCTGTGTATGAGGCGCCAGAATTTGTTGGTTTAGAAAATTACCAAGATATTTTTGATACGGGAGCTTCCGGGGTGATTCAACGAGAGTTGCGACAAGGTAGCTTTAATTTTTGGCGGGTGTTGTCATTTAATTTGTTTTGGACAGTGACGAATGTGTTAATTTATTCGTTTATTGGGGTGGTGGTAGCGATCATCTTGAATATAAAGGGTTTGTGGTTAAAAACATTTTATCGGGGGATGTATATTTTACCGGTTGTGATACCGACGTTGGTGATGGCGTTGGTGTGGGTGAAATTGTTTGATCCTGAGAATGGGGGGGTGAATTATATTTTGGGGTTTTTAGGTGGGTTGATTGGCCGAGGGGATGGGAGTGCGGCCAATATTAATTGGTTTGGTGAAGGGGAGACATTGGTTGTGTTGTTTGATTTTTTGCCGATTCCGTTGGCGTATATAGCGATGTTATCGGCGAATGTGTGGTTGCAGTGGCCATTTATGACGATGGTGACGACATCAGCATTACAATCGGTGCCAGACGATTTATATGAGGCGGCGATGATGGATGGGGCAAGTTATTGGCAGCAGTTGACGCGAATTACATTGCCCTTAATTCGCTCGGCCGTCGTACCGGCGGCGATGATCAGTGCGATTTGGACATTTAACTCCTTTGAGATCAGCTATTTTATACGGGGAGGCGATTTTCTGTATCAGACGGAAATTTTAGTGACTGTTGCCTTTCGGTTGATTAATCAAGCGAAGATGTATGGGTTGGCATCGGCGTTTGTGGTGATTATTTTTATCGTGTTGGCGATATTGACCTTTTTGACGAATATGGTGACACGGGCGAGTGAGCGGTATGATGAGTGAGGGGGAATTTTAAAATAGGTGTTGACGAATTGGGCAAGGTGTGTCATAATGCAGTCATCATTTACATATTTATTTGCAGTGAATACTGCCCGCCATCCTATAACAAAAAGGAGGTGGTGTTTATGTGTTTTAGATTAAAACATAGCACCGTAGCACTACCTCCAGATGGATCATAGTGCTACGGTGCTCCTAGAGGCCCCTTTTGGAAACAGAAGGGGTCTCTTGCTGTATGGTGGGTGACATTTAGTTTTGGAGGTTACGGATGAAACGGATTGGTGTTATTGTTTTTGGTGTAGGTGGTGTGGGGCAGGCGTTGTTGCGGCAAATTGTGGCGGGGCGAGAGGGGGTAGCGGCGCGGGACGCGGTTCGTTTTGAGGTGTTGGTTTTGGCCGATAGCAAGAGTTGGTTATGGGCGCCGGAGGGGATGACAGATGATGAGATTTTAGGGGCGGTGGCGGCGAAGGGGAAGGGATTGCCATTAAGTGCGGAGGGGCAGGGGTTGGTGCCGGATGAGGCGACGTTGGCCGAGGTGGAGCGGGGGACGAAGCAAGCGTTAACGGTACGGGCACAACAGAAGTTAGCTAAATTGGAGCGGATTCCGGATGTCGAGATTGTGGCCCATGTTAAAGAAGCGGGGTGGGCTGATGTGATTGTGGTGGATGTGACGGCGCAAGAGGGGATGGAGCCGGCGTTGGATGAGGCGTTGGCGGCTGGTTATGGGGTGGCGTTGGCGAATAAGAAGGCGTTGGCGGGGCCGTGGGAGAGTGCGCAGAGATATTTTAACAACCGGCAAGTGCGACATGAGTCGACGGTGGGTGGGGGACAACCGGTGATTGCGACGTTGCGTTATTTGGTGGATACAGGGGATCCAATTTATTTGATTGAAGGACAGTTGAGTGGGACATTGGGTTTTATTTGCCAATGTTTGGATGAGGGGATGGATTTTTCGCAGGCGTTGGCGTTGGCGAAGGCGAAGGGGTATACGGAGCCGGATCCACGTGAGGATTTAAGTGGGCAGGATGTGATGCGGAAAGTGATGATTTTGGGGCGGATGGCGGGGTGGCCGGTGACAGTGGATGATATTTATGTGGAGTCGTTGTATCCGCCGTCGTTGGCCCATTTGCCAGTGAAAGAGTTTATGAATGCGGCGATAGCGTTGAATCCAGGGATGGCGGAGCGGGTGGCGGCGGCAAGGGCTTCGGGGGAGGTGTTGCGGTATGTGGCGGAGTTGGCCGAGGGGAAGGGGACGGTGAGTTTGAAGGGGATTGCGGCGGACAGTCCGTTGGCGAATTTGAAGTATATTCGGTTTCAGACGGAGCGGTATGATGATGAGTCATTGATGATTGGTGGGAAGGGGGCGGGGGTGGAGATGACGGCCGCGGGGGTGTTGGGGGATATGATTGGG
>DATHYN010000105.1:0-87405 GCA_035459145.1 Anaerolineae bacterium
ACCCCCCGCTCCGGCTGACTCGGCCCCCGCTCCACCACCACCTCAATCTCATCCTCCCTGCCCCCACTAACCTCGGCCGCCACCGCTCCTACTGGCTCCGATGGTACCGGCACCGCCACCGCTGGCTCCGATGGTACCGGCACCGCCACCGCTGGCTCCGATGATGCTGGCACTGGCACCGGCACCACTGGCTCTGATGGTACCATAGTCGGTGGCGCCACCGCCGGCTTCGACGCCTCATCTAAGCCCACCGGCATCGCCGGTAACGGCATCTCATCATTGGCCGTCTTCGCTTCCTGACTCATCCCCACCGGCATCGCCGGTAATGGTGGCAACGGATCTTCCTCCACCTTCGATATCACCCGCTCCAACACCGTCCGACTACTACTGCTCCCCTCACCTAAAACAGTCCGTTTCAATGCCGTTGATAACGCATCAAAAAGCTCCTTCCCTGTCTGAAACCGCGCCTCTGGCTCTTTTTCCATCGCCCGCAAAATAACCGCTTCAATCTGTGGATGGATTTTAGGCCGAATCTCGCGCGGCGGCCGCGGCTCTTCACTCACATGCAACAACGCCACATCCATCGCACTCGGCCCATCAAAGGGCACCACTCCCGTAAAAATCTCATACAAAATCACCCCCACCGCATATAAATCACTTTGCGGCACCGCCCCGGCCGAGGACACAACCTGCTCCGGCGCAATATAATGTGGTGACCCCAAAATCTCCCCCCTCGTCCCCACATCAGCCAATAACGCTAACCCAAAATCAGTAATAATCGCCTGCCCCTCCCGCTTGTTAATCATTATATTCGATGGCTTAATATCCCGATGAATAACCCCCCGCTCATGCGCATAATCTAACCCCGATGTAATCGCTTGGATCGTTCGCAAGATCTCATCTGGGGGCATATACTCATCTTGCTCCCGATAATCCAACAGCAACTGATGCAAATCTATCCCTTCCACATATTGCATCGCCATATACAATAAATCACCCACTTCCCCGTACCGATATATCGATACAATATGGCTATGTTCTAACTGGGCAATCGCCTGCGCCTCTCGTTCAAAGCGCATCTTATACGTATCATCACCCCGATGCGCCTGCTGGATCACTTTAATCGCCACATACCGCTTTAATCGCGCATCAATGCCACGATAAACCCGTGCCATCCCCCCCTGCCCCAATAACTTCTCTAACTCATACTCGTCAAGCGATTGTCCCAACAAATCATCTGTTACTGCCATCGTCTATTACTCCACTTATCTCTTCACATCCAACATTAGCCACTATTGTCTATATGCATCTGGCTCCGCTGTCCCATCTAATATCGAAGACACCAACTCACGCAACGCATTAAATTTTATCGGCTTATAGCGCACCCAAGGAATATTCTCTTTCGCCGCATCTTCCGCCAACGCCCCTTGTTTAATCGCCGACACAATCAATATTTTAATCTCTGGCAACTCTTTGCGTGCCTCTTCAATTAATTCCAAACCATCCATCTCGGGCATCATATAATCTGTCATCAGTAAATCAAATTTTTGCTCCCGACACATCCGTGCCGCTTCCAACGGGTCTGTTGTCATCTCCACCTCAACCCCATCTAACCGCGCCAATGCCGCATGAAATGTAAATGCCACACTCGGCTCATCATCAACAACCAATATTCGCTTGATCTGCTTACTGTTTTCCATAATACCTATTTAACCCGCTTTTATTTATTAAGATAACGCCTCAATAATATATTCTTCCTACCCATTGTACCAGAAACTTCGTTGTGTAATGCGATTTTGCTCCAATCCCTTCACATCCATCCCCGCCGAACAGCCAGCTCCCCCCCACCAGTTTACTACCGCAGACCAGTCAAACTACGCGCAATCACCATGCGCTGTATCTCGCTCGTCCCTTCATAAATCTGCGTAATCTTCGCATCACGGAAATACCGCTCCAACGGCATCTCTTTACTATACCCCATCCCCCCATGAATTTGAATCGCTTCCGTTGTCACATACATTGCCGTTTCACTAGCCACTAGCTTCGCCATACTCGCTTCCATCGTATAACGTTTGCCACTTTCTGTCGCCGCCTGCTTGGCTAAGGCCGCTTGGTAAATTAACAGCTTGCTCGCTTCCACCCGGCATTTCATATCCGCCAACTTCTGCTGAATCATCTGAAATTGACCAATCTTTTGCCCAAACGCTTCTCTCTCTTGGGAATACGCCACGCTCGCCTCTAACGCTGCTTCCGCAATCCCCCACGCCTGTGACGCAATCCCAATCCGCCCCGCATCCAAAACCGACATCGCGATCTTAAACCCTTCCCCCTCGGCCCCCAACCGATTCTCCACCGGACACTCATAATCATCAAAAATAATCTCGCTCGTCGCGCTCGCCCGAATCCCTAACTTCGGCTCCGTCTTCCCTCGCTCAAAACCAGCTTTATCCGTCTCGATAATAAATGCCGATATCCCCTTATGTCCCTTCTCCGGCGCCGTCATCGTAAACAAAATAATATAATCAGCCACTGGCGCTGACGTTACCCACGATTTACGCCCGTTAATCACATAATGTGTCCCCGCCTCATTTAAAACTGCCCGACTCTTCATATTGCCCGCATCACTACCACTCATCGGCTCCGTTAAACTATACGCCCCAATCTTCGCCCCACTCGCAATCGGCACCACATACTTCTGCTTCTGCTCTTCCGTCCCATATTTCAATAACCCATTACAATACAATGAATTATTCACCGACACAATCGTCCCATGGCTGGCATCAACTTTGCTAATCTCCATCATCACCAACGCATACGCTAACGTATCCATCCCCGCCCCACCATACTCTTCCGGCACCTCAATCCCCATAAAACCTAACTGCCCCATCTTCCGTACCGTCGCTAACGGGAATTCCCCCGTCTGATCATGGTGCTCCGCAATCGGTGCAATCTCTTTCTGCGCAAAATCACGCGCCGCATCTTGTATCATTTGATGTTCTTCAGTTAAAAAATCAAACATAATCTTCTCCTAAAATAGTGGGTTTTATAAACTGTAATAATTACTGCATTAACGTTGCACTAATTCTAAAATCTCTTCAAATTCGTCTGGATAAACCTCCAAACCTTCTAACCAACGGTTACGCTCGGCCAACCAAAATCGACCATCCTCCCCCGTCACCAATGCCGTCGGCAATTTCGGCCGCTCCAACGCCGCTCCCCGTGACCGGCTCGACTTCTCCCCATACAAATCAACCATATTCAATAAGGTCGCTTCCTCTTTCTTGGCCAACGCTTTCGCTTCCGTCGGCGGCATAAATGTAAATACGATCACCCGCGACCCCTCCGCCTGCACCTGACAAGCCACACAATACCACTTCCCATCAATATGCCGCTCTCGTCCCCCCCGCGGATACGACCCCATCAAAAAATACCAAATCAACGGCTCCGCCCCAACTTTCAAATCCACATCCTGTACAATATTCCCCCGTGACCAAAACTGAACCTGACGACCCGCATCAATATGCACCTCCCGCCCACTCGGCCAAAACGCCAACATCCACCGCTCCGTCCCCACCATCACCACCAACGCCGTTGGCAATGCCAACACACACGCCAAGGGCAACGCCGCACTCTCCGCCTGCCCCAATAAACCCAAAACCCCACTCAATAAGGCTTGCAATAACGGCACCCCTATAATGTACGCTATCCCCATCACAAATGGTAAGAAAAACCGAATCCCACCATGCACCCTATCAACTTGAAAAACTTTTGGATTAACCATTCTTTACCCTTCTCCCCCTTAACCTCTACGCAATTAATACTTTCTAAATTGTACCAAATATCCCTTCCCCATGCCCATTTACCCCCTAAAACCACATAATTCACTTAAAATTCCCTCAAACTCACCTTCACATAAGATCAAAAATCAGGTATACTTTGGAATAAAGTGGGGCAAAGTGGAGGAAAGTGGGGCAAAATACCCCAATCTACCCACTCATTTATTCGGTTACCCCTTCTGTCACCAGCCAGAAGGCTCACAATAAACAAGGTCAACAATGTTTCTGGGTGAATACCAACATACTATCGACAAAAAAAATCGGATCACCATCCCCTCTAAATATCGGGATGATTTTGCCGATGGGCTTGTCGTTACCCGTGGCCTCGACCAAAATCTAATGGGCTACACCATGAGCGGCTGGCTCCAACTCGCCCAACAAATCGCCCAACAACCACTCTCCAATCAAGACGCTCGCTCCTTACGCCGCCGTCTCTTTGCCGGCGCTATCGACTTGACCCTCGATAAACAAGGTCGTATCCTCCTCCCCAACCACCTCCGTGAGTTTGCCCAATTAGAAACAGACATTATCATCGCTGGCATGTATAATTATATAGAATTTTGGACCGCTCCCTTATGGCAACAAGCCAAAGATGCGGCCGAAAACAATGAGAATGCAGATCGTTGGACCAATTTAGGGATTTAATCAGGATTGGTCTCATAGGGAAAGACAATTAATGGGGAATATTCAACCATCCAACGCTGGTCATATACCAGTTTTATACCACGAGGTGCTGGCGGGGCTAAACCCTCAACCAGATCAATACTTCATCGATGGCACACTGGGCGCGGGGGGGCATACCCGCGCTTTAGCCACCGCTATCGCCCCCACCGGACGTCTCCTCGCCTTCGACCGTGACGCCGAAGCCGTTCGCTTCGCCCGTACCCAACTCCAAGCAACCTCCCCAGACATTATCGATCGCATTACCTTCGTCCATGACCATTACGCCACTATGGCCCACCACGCCGCCCAACATAACTTCCCCCCCTTCCATGGCATCTTCCTCGACCTCGGCCTCTCCTCCCGTCAACTCGATAACCCCGCCCGCGGCTTCTCTTGGCGCCAAGATGGCCCTCTCGATATGCGCTTTGATACCTCCCAAGGCCCCACCGCTGGCGATATCGTCAATAACTGGTCCGCTGAAGACCTCGCCGATATTTTCTGGCGCTACGCCGACTTCGCCGGTAGCCGCCGCCTCGCCCGCGGCCTCGTCGCTGACCGCCCCTTCCACTCCACTAACCAACTCGCTGACGCCATCGAACGCCACAATAGCCGTGGCCGCCACCGCCAAAAACAACACCCCGCTTCCCAAATCTTCCAAGCCCTCCGCATCGCCGTTAATGACGAACTCGGCCGCCTCGAAGAAACAATTCTCACCGCCCTCGACCTCCTCACCCCCGGCGGCCGTCTCGCTATCATCAGCTTCCACTCCATCGAAGACCGTATCGTCAAACTCACTTTCCGCCGCCTCAGTAAAGCCTGCACCTGCCCCCCAGAACAACCTATCTGCACCTGTGGCGGCCAACCACAAGCCAAACTCATCACCCGCAAACCCATCTCCGCCTCCCCCGAAGAAATTGAAACCAACCCCCGTAGCCGTAGCGCTCACTTACGCATCCTCGCCAAGGAGCCTACTTCATGATGTCTGAATCACCAACTTCCCCATCACAAAATCCTACCCCACCCCCACCCCCACCCACCTCGCCACCAACCGACTCCCCCCGCCAACCAACTCGCCAACGTCGCGCCGCCGTCGCCCGCTACCGTACCTGGCTCGAAGCCCAAGCTTCTCTTAGCTGGGCCATTATCATCATTCTCACCGCCCTCCTCGGTACCATTTACCTCAACCAAGCCAGCCAAGCCGCTACCATTGGCCGCACTATCCAAATTAAACAATTTGAACTTGAAGACCTCAAACGTACCAATGCCACCCTCGAACAAGAGATCGCCGCTGCCCAAACCCTTGACCGTCTCCAAGATGAAGCCCAATCGCTCGGCTTCATACCCGCCAACCCCCAATCCATCGAATATCTCATCGTCACCGACTACCCCGCCCTCACTCCCCAAAACCAAGCAACCCCCACCCCCGTCCCCCCACCCGTCGAAACAATGCATGAAGCTATTTGGCTGACTCTAAAAACGAGTCTGTCTAATCTTGTCCGTGGAGAATACAGTGAATAATAGTCAATATTACCGTTTACTTCTTGTTATCACCGGCCTCCTCTTTGTAACTACTATCATTATTGGCCGTCTCATCGTCTTTCAAGCCGTACAAGGCGAAGATTGGGCCGCCCGTGGCTTGCGTATGCAAAATGTTTCTGTTGAAGCCAAACCAGAACGGGGCACTATCTTTGACCGTAATGGCGCTGTTCTCGCCGCTAATAGCCAAGATTATCAACTTGGCGTCTCCCCTTCTCTTGTCACTGACCCCGCTCAAGTCGCGACCGCCCTCGCCCCCATTCTCGAAACGGACCGCTTTGCCATCCTCGCTAAACTCGAATCTGACCACCCCTACGAACTCCTTTCCGGCCGTATCTCCCCCGAAGTCGCTAACGCTATCCGCGAACTTGACTATGATGGCCTCCAATTAGACCCCCTCCCCCGTCGTATCTACCCCCAAGGCGACCTCCTCTGTCATGTCCTCGGCTATACTGACTTCCAAGGTGTTGGTGGCGCCGGCCTCGAAGGCTACTATCAACGCGAATTAGCCGGTGAAGCCGCCAGCGCCACCCAAAATGTCTCCCCTCTCGCCGAACAAATCAATGTCATCGCCCGCGAAGGGGCCGATATCGTTTTGACCATCGACCGTTCTGTCCAATATCTAGTCGAAGAACATCTCGAACGCGCCATGCGCCAATATCAAGCTTCGAGCGGCACCATCATCGTCATGAACCCCCGCACCGGCGCCATCATCGCCATGGCCAACCACCCTTGTTACGAACCTTACCGCTTCTTCGAAGCCAATGACCGCTTACTGGTCAATCCCGCTGTCAGCCAACAATATGAACCTGGCTCAGTCATGAAACTAATCACCATGGCCGCCGCCCTCGATTCCGGCACCGTTACCCCCCAATCTACTTATTATGATGCCGGTATCTTTGAAATCGGGGGGGCCAAAATCTACAACGCCGACCGGAGCGGTACCGGCACCACCGATATGACCACACTCATGGCCCGTTCTCTCAATGTCGGTGCCGCTTATCTCGCCACTGAAATGGGTCCCGATAATTTCTATAGCTATTTACTCCGCTTCGGCTTCGGCCGGCCAACTGGCATCGACCTCCTCTCCGAAGCCAACGGGACGCTCTACTTGCCTGGCGACCCTTTCTGGACAGAATCCTCTCTCGCTACGAACTCTTTTGGTCAAGGTATCGCCGTCACCCCCCTCCAAATGATTTCCGCCGCCTCCGCTATCGCCAATGATGGCTATTTAATGCAACCTTACTTGGTTCAAGAAAAATATACGGCCGAGGGTATCTTTGTCCATGAACCAACTGTCCTCAGCCGTCCTATCTCCGCCCAAACCGCCCGCCAAGTCACCGCCATGGCTATCGCCACCATCGCCCGCGAAATCGATAAGGCCCAACTAAATGGCTACACCATCGCCGGCAAAACTGGTACCGCCCAAATCGCTGAAAATGGTATCTATCATCCCACCGATGTCATTGGCTCCTTTATCGGCTGGCTCCCTGGTGATAATCCCGAAGTAATCGTTCTTGTCAAATTAGACCGCCCCAAAAGCGCTCCTTGGGGTTCCGAAACGGCCGCTCCCGCCTTCGCCGATCTCGCCTATGACCTCGTTACGCTCCTCGATATCCCCCCCGACACCATTCGCCTCCGTGCCGATGTCATGGCCGCTCGCAACCAAGGAAATTAAGACGCGTTATGTTCTCTTTAGCCGCTCTCATCCCGATCATCGCCCCTGACTGGCCCCCCATCCCCAATCTCCCCTCGGCCCCTTTCTCCGGCATCGCCATCGACAGCCGCCAAGTCCAACCGGGAAACCTCTTCATCGCCTTCCCCGGCGAAAATAGCGATGGCCATAACTATGTCGCCAACGCCTTCGCCCAAGGCGCTCAAGCCGCCCTCATCCAACGCCCCCTCGACCAACCATTTCCCACCCTCAATCTACACGCCCCTCCGCCCGCTAACCTGCCCGCAAATCTGACCAACCTCTGTCTCCTCGTCCCCAATACCCTAACCACCCTCCAACAACTCGCCACCAGCTGGCGTACGCAATTCGATCTACCCGTCGTTGGCATCACCGGGAGTGTCGGCAAAACCTCAACCAAAGAGCTTGTCGCCTCTGTCTTAGCCCAAAATTTTAATATTCTCAAAACCCCCGGTAACTACAATAATGAAATTGGTCTCCCCCTCACCCTTCTCGGCCTCAACCAAACCCACCAATGGGCCGTCTTCGAAATGGGCATGTACGCCCGTGGCGAAATCGAACGCCTCTGCCAAATCGCCGGACCCCAAATCGGCGTCATCACCAATGTCGGCCCCGTCCACCTCGAACGTCTCGGCTCCATCGAAGCCATCGCCGCCGCCAAACAAGAACTGGTCGAAGCCCTCCCCCCTTCAGGCACCGCCATCCTCAATTACGACGAACCTTTAGTTATGAGTATGGCCCCCCACACCCCAGCCAACATCTTCACTTATGGCCTCAACCCCCAAGCCGACCTCTGGGCTGACAATATCGAAACCATGGGCCTCGATGGCCTCCGCTTCCACCTCCACTACCAAAATGAAACCATCCCCCTCCATGTCCCCCTCCTCGGCCGCCACAGCGTCCACACCGCCCTCCGCGCCGCCGCCGTCGGCCTCGTCGCCGGCCTCTCTTGGCCCCAAATCATCGCCGGCCTCCAAAATAACGAAGACCAGCTCCGTCTCGTCGTCATCCCCGGCCCCCGTGACTCCCTCCTCATCGACGATACCTACAACGCTAGCCCCGCCTCCGCCATCGCCGCCCTCAACCTCCTCAACGATATCAATGGCCGTCATATCGCCGTCCTCGGTGATATGCTCGAACTGGGCTCCGCCGAAGAAGAATCCCACCGCCGCGTCGGCCGCCGCGCCCGCGACGTCGCCCACATCCTCGTCGCTGTCGGTTCCCGCGGCCGTATCATCGGCGAAGAAGCCCTCAACGTCGGTATGCCCCCCGCCAATGTCCACTTCGCCACTGATCCCGCCGCCGCCACCGCAATCTTAGAAAAAATTATCCGCTCACAAGATATTATTCTCATCAAAGGGTCACTCGGCGCTCGTCTAGAACGCATCGTGGCCAACTTATCAAGGATGGTCTAATGGCTTTTGCTCTCACTTTGGGCGGTGTTACTTTTCTCATCGCCGTCATCTGGGGTAGCCCCCTCATCGAAATTATGCGCCGCCTAGGTCTGGGCAAACAGGTCCGTATCGATGGCCCCCAAACCCATCTCAAAAAGATGGGTACCCCCGCCATGGGTGGCATCCTTATCGTGATCGGTATCACCCTCTCCAATGTCGTCGTCAATATCGTCCAACTCGTCCGTGCCCTCGAAATCGCCCAATCCGTTGTCATCCCCCTCGGCGTCCTCATCGCCTACTCCATCCTCGGCGGTATCGATGATTATCAAGGCTTTCGCCTCCGCCCCGGCGAAGGCATGCGCGCTCGCGTTAAAATCTGGTTCCAATTAGGTATCGCTTTTGCCGCCGCTATCCCCCTCTATGTCGTCGTCAATAACAACCAAGGCTTAGTCGCTATCCCCACCGTCCCCGTTCTCGTCGATATCGGCATCATTTATATACCCATCGCTGTCGTCGTCATCGCCGGTACCGCCAACGCCGTCAATATCACCGATGGCCTTGACGGGCTCGCTGGTCTCATCGCCGCCACCGCTTTCGCCGCTTATGGCATCATCGCCTTCATGCAAGACCAACAATTTTTGCTAACATTTTGCTTTACCACTGTCGGCGCTTGCTTCGCCTTCCTCTGGTTCAACGCCAAACCTGCCCAAATGTTTATGGGTGATGTCGGCTCCCAAGCCCTTGGCGGTGCCCTCGGCGTCGTCGCCCTCATGACCAACCAATGGCTCATTCTCCCCATTATCGCCGCTATCCCCCTCGCCACCACCCTCTCCACCATCCTCCAAGTCCTCTACTTCAAAGCCACCAACGGCAAACGTCTCTTCAAAATGGCCCCTCTCCACCATCATTTCGAACTGATCGGCTGGAGCGAAACCCAAATTGTCCAACGCTGGTGGCTAATGGCCATCATGGCCGCCATGATCGGTATCGCTCTGGCGCTTTTATAATGTTTACAAGGATTTTATTGTGACGCACGACCCTCTCCACGGCAAAAATCTGCTCATTATGGGCATCGCCCGCCAAGGCACCGCTTTGGCCCGCTTCGCTTGCCACCACGGCGCCAACGTCACCCTCACCGACCTCCGCTCCGCGGCCGATCTCGCCCCCACCCTCGCCACTCTCGCCGATCTCCCCCTCACCCTCGAACTCGGCCACCACCCCCCCGCCCTCCTCGATACCACTGACCTCATCGCCATTAGTGGCGCTGTTCCCGCTGACGTCCCCTTCCTCCAACAAGCCCGCCAACGCGGCATCCCCATCACCAACGATTCCGCCATCTTCCTCCAACGCGCCCCCGCCCCCACTATCGGCATCACTGGCTCCGCCGGCAAAAGCACCACCACCGCCCTCACTGGCGCCATGGCCGCCGCCACCGGCCAACCTAGCTGGGTCGGCGGCAATATCGGCCACCCCCTCCTCCTCGATCTCCCCCACATCGGTCCCGATGATTACATTATCCAAGAACTCTCTAGCTTCCAGCTGGAAATCTGGTCCCAAAGTCCAGCCATCGCCGCTATCCTCAATATCACCCCCAACCATCTCGACCGTCACCGCACTATGGACATCTACGCCCAAGCCAAAGCCAATATCATCCGCTTCCAAAAAGAGACCGATATCGCCGTTCTCAACCCTCATGACCCTCAAACGTGGGCTCTGCGCGACCTCACCCCCGCCCGTATCCGCACCTTCTCCCTCACTGAACCTGTCCCCGATGGCGCTTTTGTCCGTGATGAACATATTTATCTTCGTGATGGCTACCAAGAAACGACGGTCGCTCCCGTTATAGCCACCCCCCTCCGTGGTCGCCACAATCTTGCCAATGTTCTCGCCGCCACACTACTGGCTGATAGCGCTGGTATTCCCCACAAAGCCATTCACTACGCTATTCACACCTTCAAGGGCGTCCCCCATCGTCTCGAACAAGTAACTATCCATCGTGGCGTCACCTACATCAACGACTCCATCGCTACCGCCCCAGAACGCGTCTTAGCCGCCCTCACCGCCTTCGATGAACCGATTATCCTGCTCGCTGGCGGCCGCGATAAAGCGATGGTTTGGGATAACTGGTGTCAACAGGTCGCGCAACGGGTCAAACACACCGTTCTTTTCGGCGCTTTGGGTCCCATGTTGGCCGAGCGCCTCGGCCCCACCCCCCACACCATCACCCCCGACCTCGAAACCGCTGTCCGTACCGCCGCCCAACTCGCCCAAACCGGCGATATCGTCCTCCTCTCCCCTGGTGGCACCAGTTTCGACGCCTATCCCGATTTCGCCGCTCGTGGCCAACATTTTCGTCAACTCGTTCATGATTTATAATAAATAGGTAGGTCTACCATGAACAATGTCTCTGTTATTCGTAAACGCACCAACTGGGTCCGCACCGGCCTCAAGTTTCGCTTTGATTACTGGATGTTCCTCTCCTTAGCCGGTCTACTGGTCATGGGGATGCTCATCGTCTATAGCGCTACCTTTGATTATGGCCTGCGCTTCCAAGATGAACCCACTTACTATTTCAAACGTCAATTTGTCGCCATGGTCATGGGCTTAGTCGCCATCATCATCATTATGCAATTTGATTACCAAATGCTCAGGCTTGTCTCTGTCCCTCTCCTCGGCTTTACCCTCCTCGGCCTCTTATTCCTCCTCTTCTTCGCCGAAACCATCTTCGGTGCCCGCCGTGGCTTCTACGAAGGCTCTTTCCAACCCTCTGAAGTCGCTAAACTAGCCACCATTCTCTACATCTCTCACTGGCTCTCCACCAAAGGAGATAAAATCAAAGGCTTAACCTATGGCCTCATCCCCTTCTCCGTTATCACCGGCGTCGTCTGCGCCTTCATCGTCCGCCAACCAGATTTAAGTACCGCTGTCCTCATCGCCACCACCAGCTATCTCCTCTTCTTCATCGCCGGTGCCGATTGGAAACAGTTCGCCGCCGCCGGCCTCGTCGCCGTCGTCGTCTTTGGCTTCCTCATGCTCACCTTAACCCATGCCCGCGGCCGTGTCGATGCCTACACCGCTGCCCTCAATGACCCCAGTCAAGCCCACTGGCATGTCCAACAAGCCCTCATCGCCCTCGGCTCCGGTGGTATGTTTGGCGTTGGTCTCGGCAAAGGCATCCAAAAATTCGGCCCCCTCCCCGCCGCCCATACCGATGGTATCTTCGCCGTCTTAGGTGAGGAATTAGGTCTCGTCGGCTGTTTACTCACTATCAGTCTCATGATTATTTTCGCTTGGCGTGGCTTCCGCGCCGCCACCAAAGCGCGTGATAGCTTTGGCTTTTTATTGGCTGTCGGTATTACCTCTTGGCTTTGTCTACAAGCTTTAATTAATATCGCCGTTATTACGGCCGTTATCCCCTTTACCGGCATTCCTCTTCCTTTTATTAGCTACGGTGGCTCTTCGATGCTTCTCTCGCTGATTGGTGCTGGCATCCTTCTCAACATCTCCCGCGATGCCGCCATGACCTCCAATCGACAACAACCATCGAATCCAACGATTGATACCCCTATTGTGGAGACACTTCGTGAAAGTTTTAGTTTGCGGCGGCGGCACCGGCGGGCACATCTATCCCGCTTTAGCCGTCGTCTCTGAGTTGCGCCGCTTGGGGCTTACCCCCGGCCAATTCCTCTGGATCGGTACTCACGGCCAGATGGAAGAAGAGCTCGTCCCTCGAGCTGATATCCATCTCGCTACCATTACTGGCGGCCCTATTGTGGGCGTGCCCCGTCTAACCATGCTTAAAAATAGCCTGCTCCTTCTACGCAGTCTTGTCACCACCAATCGCCTACTAGCCAACTTTAACCCCGATGTCCTCTTCCTCACCGGTGGCTATGTCAACGTGCCAGTCACCCTCGTCGCTCGCTTACGCCGCATTCCCGCTGTCATCTATCTCCCTGATATCGAACCAGGTCGGGCCATCACCACCCTGAGCCGTTGGGTCGACAAAATCGCTTGCACCAGCCCTGCCTCTGACCAATTTCTCCCCGCTGACCAGCTCGTCCCCACCGGCTACCCTCTCCGTGCCCAACTACGCGCCGCCACAACGCTAGACCGCGACCAAGCTTTAGCCGCTTTTGACCTCACCCCCCAACGGCCCACCCTCTTCGTTTTTGGTGGTAGCCGTGGTGCCCGAACCATTAACAATGCCCTCATGGCCGCCCTCCCCCAACTTCTCCAATCGATTCAAATCATTCATATCAGCGGTCAGCTTGATTGGCCCACCGTCCAAAGCCATGCCGAAACCCTACCCGCTGATCAAGCCGCCTACTACCGCCCCTACCCCTACCTCCATGAACGCATGGCCGCCGCTTTTCGCGCCGCTGACCTCGTCCTCGCCCGGGCTGGTGCCAGCATGCTTGGCGAAGGCCCCGCCTTTGGCCTACCTGCTATTCTCGTTCCTTACCCCTATGCTTGGCGTTATCAAAAAGTAAATGCGGACCATCTAGCCTCAAAAAATGCAGCTATTCGTCTTAATGATGAAGATTTAACTGCCAAAATGAGTGATTTAGTGTTAGACTTAATACACGATCAAGACAGACTACAAGCAATGTCTACCGCTGCTCAAGCACTTGATACCCCTGAAGCCGCTACCGATATTGCTCATTTATTAATCAGCTTAGCGCATGGAGGCGATCATGGTTAGTTTAACTGTCATCTTCTTTATGATCATCTTTTTATTTGGCCTAGTCGGCGCGCTACGTGGCTGGCAAAAAGAAATTATTAGCCTCGTCGCTTTAATTAGCTCGATTGCTCTGTTTAACTATGCTGGCTATGCCATTGTCAACACTATCTCACTCTTTCAACTGAATACGGCCAGCAATACAACTATCGACAACTCAATTATCAATACCAATCCCGTTGTTGACCCTAATACAGCCATCATCACCGGTCTCACCGCACCCAATGGACAACCAATCAATAATCAAGAAGATATTGAAAGACGACGACAACATTTTTATATTCAAGCCTTTGTCCATACTGTCATCGCCTTCTTCGGCTACCAAACCATGCCAGCCGTCGCCCAAGTCGCCGGTCGTCTTGGTGAACGGGCGCGCCTCACGTTTCAAAAAGGGTTTATGGGCTGGTGTGTTGGTGTCATCAATGGCTACTTAATTGTCGGTAGTTTTTGGTCATTTCTAGAATATCGTCTTACCCCCGGTGGGTATCTCCAATTACAACCGAGTGAACTATACCCTTTCTCCCAAACGATTGTGTCACGCCCGTTCATTCCTGACGCCCTCGGCTCCGCCCTCCAATACCCCATCACCCTAACTGGCTACCTACCCATGGGCGTCATTCCTCTAGCTGGTTGGATTTTATTGCTCATTGGTGCTATCTTATTACTAATAGTAGCCATTTTATAACTTGATACGGTTTTTATGTTATCTAATATTTCTGATAAATCTTCAACAACATCTCCTCTCTGGCCCGCCGATGCCCATATCCATTTAGTTGGTATTGGTGGTGCTGGTCTCTCCGCCATCGCTTGGGTCCTCCTCGGCCGCAACTACACCGTCTCCGGCTCCGACCAAACCGCCAACGCCCGCACCCAAGCCCTCCAAGAAGCTGGCGCCACTATCTTTATCGGACACCACCCCAAAAATATTGACGGCGCTGATCTCCTCCTCGTCTCTTCAGCCATCCCCACTACCAATCCCGAATACCAAGCCGCGCTCACCCAAAATCTCCCCATCTATAAACGAGACCGCTTCCTCGGCCACCTCATGGCTGACGCCCACGGCCTCGCTATCGCCGGCACCCACGGCAAAACCACCACCACTGGCCTCCTCGCCGAAATTTTTATCACCGCCAACCAAGACCCTACCGTTATCATCGGTGGCGTCCTCCCTAGCTGGGGCGTTAATGGCCGTGCCGGCCAAGGCCCCCACTTTATCGTCGAAGCGGACGAATATGACCATATGTTCCTCGGCCTCCGCCCCCAAACCGCCATCATCACCAACATCGAACATGACCACCCCGATATCTTCCCCACCCCCCAAAGCTACCAAGACGCTTTCCATCGCTTTATCCAACTCCTCCCCCCCCACGGCCATCTCGTCACCTGCTACGACGACCCCGGCGTCCAACAATTCCTCAACCAACCACTTCCCCCCAACCTGATCACCGATACCTATGGCCTCGACTCCAATCCCAACCCTACCCACCACCACTACCACGCCACTGACATTCGACCCAACCCCCTCGGCGGCTCCGATTTCCTCCTCACCTGCTTCAAAGCCGACGGCTCCCAACAAATGCTTGGCCTCTTCCGTCTCCGCGTCCCTGGTGATCACAACGTCCGCAACGCCCTCGCCGCCATCGCCGTCGCTCATCGCCAAAATATCACCATCCCCCAACTTCAAAAAGCCCTTATCTCCTTCGGCGGCGTCGGCCGCCGCTTCCAAATCACCGGTGAAGTCGGTCAAGTAACCATCATCGATGATTATGCCCATCACCCCACTGAAATCCGCGCCACACTGGCCGCTGCCCGCCAACAATACCCTGGCCGGCGCATCTGGGCGGTCTGGCAACCCCACACCTTTAGCCGCACCAAATTACTGCTCCAAGAGTTTGCCCAAAGCTTTACCAACGCTGACCGCGTCATCGTTCTCGATATCTTCCGTAGTCGCGAAAAAGATGATTTGGGCCTCAGTAGCGCTAATGTGGTCGCCGCTATGTCCCACTCTGATGTCATTCATATCCCTGAACGACGTCAAGCCGCTGACTATTTACGTGACCGTGTCCATCCTAGCGACGTTGTCCTCACCCTCGGCGCGGGTGATGGCAATGAGGTCGGCCGTTGGCTGCTAACAGATTTACAAGCGCGTATCAAAAACTGACCCCTCGGCCAGTTTGAAGGACAAAGTAGAGAGGTTTATGAACGTACAAACATCCGTTCCTAATCAAGTCAAAAACCAATTCCTAACCATCTTTGGCTCGGCCCTCACGCCGAACGCTCCGCTAGCTAAATACACCTCAGCTCGGGCGGGCGGCCCAGCCGAGATGTTACTGACGGTCAGCAATACAACTGACCTGCAGGCGGCCGTTGAATTAGCCTATACCCATCAAATCCCCTACTTTATTTTAGGGGGGGGCTCTAATATCTTGGTGGCCGAGGCCGGCATCCCCGGCCTCGTCATCCTCAATAAAGCCCGAAAATTCCAATTCCACCACACTGGCCTCAATGTCGTCTGCACCGTCGAATCCGGCATGAACCTCTCCGCCCTCGCTCGCCAATGCATTGCCAAAGGGCTTGGCGGCCTCGAATGGGCCATCGGCGTCCCCGGCACCGTCGGCGGTGCCGTCGTCGGCAATTCCGGCGCCCATGGCGGTAATATGCAAGGCAACTTGCGCGCTGTCACCATCTGGGAACCAGGCCAAGGGGTTCAAATATATTCCCCCGAAGCCCTCAACTACCAATATCGGAACAGCACCCTCAAACAAGAACAAAAAACGGATAAACCGCGCCGTGTCGTCCTCAGCGCCGAAATCCAACTCACCCCCGAAGATAGTGACGTCCTCGCCGCCCGCGCCGCTGGCTTCACCGCCCACCGTAAACAATCTCAACCAGGTGGCGCCAGCATGGGCTCTATGTTCAAAAACCCAGACCATTTCTACGCTGGCTATCTCATCGAATCCGCCGGCCTCAAAGGGCTCACCATCGGCAATGCCTCCATCTCCGAAAAACATGCCAACTTCTTTGTCAGCCAAGGCGATGCCTCTCCCGAAGATATCCGCGCCCTCATCGCTGAAGCATGGCACACCGTTCGCGAACGTTTCGGTGTTGAGCTAGAATTAGAGGTTGAGTTAGTTGGCCAATGGCAATTTGAGGAGCAAACAGAGTATGACAGCTAAAAAACGGGTCGGCATCATCTTTGGCGGCCGCTCCGGTGAACATGCCGTTAGCCTGATGTCCGCCCAATCCGTCATCGACGCGCTCGACCGCGCCAAATACGAAATTATCCCCATCGGTATCACCCCTGATGGCCGCTGGCTGACTGGTGACGCCATGCACGCCCTCACCTCCGGCCAAACCGATACCGCCCAACCCGCTACCCTCCTGCCTGACCCCCAAACCACCGGCTTACTCGCCCTCCCCTCCCCTGACCAAGCCGCCCTCGCCCCCATCTCCGAACTCGATGTTGTCTTTCCCGTCATGCATGGTACTTACGGTGAAGATGGTACCATTCAAGGCTTATTAGAATTAGCCAATATCCCTTATGTCGGCGCTGGCGTCGTTGGCTCCGCTGTTGGCATGGATAAAGCGATTTTCAAAGGCATTATGCACGCCCACAACCTCCCTATCCTCCCCTGGCGACTTGTCACCAAACGCCAATGGCACACCGACCCCTCGGCCGTTATCACCGCTCTCGAAGCCTCTCTCCCCTACCCCCTCTTCACCAAACCAGCCAACCTCGGCTCGAGCGTCGGTGTCAGTAAAGCCACCAATCAAGCCCAACTCAAAGCCGGTCTCGATGAAGCCTTCCACTTTGACCGTCGTGTCGTTGTCGAGCAAGGCATTAACAACCCCCGCGAATTAGAGGTCGCTGTCCTCGGTAATGAGGACCCTCAAGCCAGCATCGTTGGTGAAATCCGCCCCAAACGTGACTTCTACGACTATGTCGCTAAATATGTCAGTGATGACTCCGATTTACTCATCCCCGCCCCTATCACCGATGAAATGTCCGCCACCATCCGTCAAATGGCTATCGATGCCTATTTAGCCATCGATTGTGCCGGCCTCGGCCGCGCCGATATGCTTCTTGACCCAGAAAGTGGTAAACTTTATGTCAACGAGATCAATACCATACCCGGTTTTACTCGTATTTCTATGTACCCGAAGCTATGGGACGCCTCTGGCCTCCCCTATACCCAATTATTAGACCGATTGCTGACGCTCGCTATTGAGCGGCATCAAACAAAGCAAGCCCAGCAAACGACCTATCAACTGGATAAATAACTGTGATGAAATCTGAACCGATGCGGATTGGCCAACGTCTGGCCAAATCTAATCGCCCCCCATCGCCTCGCTACCCACGGCGACGCCAACAACCTAAACGTCGACAACTCGATAATGTCGACCCCACTGCCATGCCGCAAGTTATTTTGACCGAGGCCGCTAAACGCCGTCGCCGCCAACAACAAAACCAACAACTCCAAGCTTGGCTTGGTACCGGCCAAAATCTGCTCCTCTCAACCCGCTGGCTCAGTCTAGCCATTCTCCTCATCTGCCTCTACACCATCCTCCAAATTAGTATCGATGAACGCTTTTACCTCACCCAAATCCCCGTTGATGGCCTCGCCACCATCCCCCCCGGTGAAATTATGGCCGCTACCGGTATCGCTGGCAAACATATCTTTGCTATCGACCCTAATCAAGTCGCCGCCGATATCGCCCAAGTTCCTGGTGTCGTCTCTTCTGCTGTTACCCTCTCTTGGCCCAATCAAGTCCAAGTCAGTATCGTTGAGGATTCCCCCATCGCTATCTGGGAACAAGATGGTACCGATTTCTGGATTAACAAACAGGGCGCCATCTTCCCCGCCCGCGGCCTCCAAGTCCCCGGCCTGCTCCGCATCATCTCTGAACTCCCCCCCCCTCCCCTCCCCGAACCACCTCCCAACGCTGACCCCAATGAACCTGCCGAACCAAGCTGGGAAGACACCCTCCCTCTCGCTTTTGTCCCCCAAGATGTGCTTGATGGCGCTTTCCTCCTCCGTGAACTGCGCCCAGAACTAAATGAACTCTATTATCGGTCTGCTGATGGTCTTAGCTTCGTTGATGAACGTGGCCGCCGTATCTACATGGGCACCGGTCTAGATATGAATCAAAAACTGGCCATTTATGAGGCAATACGCGCCGATCTTGTTAGCCGTAACCTAACTTTTTCCTATATTAGTGTTAGCAACCAAGCTAAACCATATTATCGCTAAGGGTCTATTATGGAAAATATAATTTTTGCTCTTGATATTGGTACCACAAAAGTTTGCGCTGTTGTTGGTGAACTTAAAAATAACCAACTCCGCATTATTGGCATGGGTACCGCCCCCGCCCAAGGGATGCGCAAAGGGATGATTAACGATGTTAATCAAGCCGCCCTAGCCATCGCCCAAGCCGTTGAAAAGGCGGAAGAAACATCCGGCTACAATTTATCACGCGCCGTTGTCAGTATGGGCGGTGAACATATCCTCTCCACCAACAACCAAGGTGCTGTGGCCACCAGCCGCCAAGACCAAGGCATTACCACCAGCGATATCGAACGTGCCCTCGATGCCGCCCAAGCCATCGCCTTGCCCCAAAATCGACGTATCGTTCACCTTGTCCCCCGCCGCTTCCGTGTCGACCAACAAGACCATATCCAAAACCCCCTCGGCCTCCACGGCTTCCGCCTCGAAGTCGAAGCCCACATCATCACCGCCGCCACCCCCGCCCTCCTCAACCTCGCTAAATGCACCGAAAGCATTAATCTCTACACCGAAGAATTCGTCCTCAATGCCCTCGCCTCCGGCGAAGCCGTTCTCGAACCCACCGAAAAAGAGATGGGCGTTCTCGTCGCCGATATCGGCGGCGGCACCACCGATATCGCCCTCTATGCCAACGGCATGGTCTGGCACACCGCCGTCATCCCCATCGGTGGCAACCATATCACCAATGATATCGCCATCGGCCTCCGTGTCCCCTTCGAAATGGCGGAACAGGTCAAAATGCGTTATGGTGACTGCCGTCCCGATGAAATTGACCCCGAATCGATCTTCACTGTCGAACCGTTTGGTGGTGAAAAAATTCAGGTCGGCCGCCAAGACCTCGCCTATGTCATCGAAGCCCGTGTCGAAGAAATTTTCCAACTTGTCTTACAAGATGTAAAACGATCTGGATATGATGGGCTCCTCCCCGCAGGCATCGTCCTGACTGGGGGCACCGCCCAACTACGCGGTATCGCCTCTGTTGCCAAACAGGTACTCGGCGTTCCCGCCCGCATCGCTAGCCCCAAAGAACAAACCGGTCTCGTGCAAGCGCTGCGTAATCCAGCTTATGCTACTAGCCTCGGCCTCCTCCATTGGATGGTCAGTGGCCACAACCAATACCGTCCTCGCGCTCGCCAAGGTGAGTGGGGGCGACGGCTTAGTGAAATCTTCCGAGCACTTTTGCCCGGATAAAGTTACGGGAGGAACCTCACCTCAACAAGCTAAATGCTCAACGCTTTAGCTTCGTCTCCGGGTGAGGCCCCTCCCCACTTAATTATTCGCAGAGGAATAACATTATGAATCAATCAAACTCATTTTCATCCCGTATGTCCGACCTAGAGGGCTCCGCCCTCATTCGCGTCGTCGGTATCGGTGGCGGTGGTAGCAATGCTATCGACCGCATGATCAACGAAGGCATTTCAGGGGTCGATTTCATCGCTTTAAATACCGATAGCCAAGCGTTGAATCGCTCCCAAGCGCCTAAACGTCTCCACATTGGCGAACGTGCTACCCGCGGCCTCGGCGCGGGCGGCAATCCCGAAGTAGGCAACAAAGCCGCCGAAGAATCAATCGATGATATTAGCCAACTACTCGTTGGCTCTGATATGGTCTTCGTTACCGCGGGTATGGGTGGCGGAACCGGCACCGGTGCCGCCCCTATCGTCGCCCGTGCCGCCCGTGAAACGGGCGCCCTCACCATCGGCGTCGTTACCCGCCCCTTCACTTTCGAAGGCAATCGCCGCGCCCAAGCCGCTGCCGGCGGCATCGACGCCCTCAAAGAACATGTCGATACCCTCATCGTCATCCCCAACGACCGCCTCCTCACTGCCGCCGATAAACGTCTCTCCCTCACCGACTCCTTCCGCATGGCCGATGACGTTTTGCGCCAAGGCATCCAAGGGATTAGCGAACTGATCACTGTGCCCGGCCTCATCAACCTCGACTTCGCTGATGTTCGGAGCGTCATGTCCATGGGCGGCGCCGCCCTCATGGCTATCGGTCACGGTCAAGGGGACGAACGTGCCCGCCAAGCTACCGAACAAGCGCTCGCCAGCAACTTGCTCGATGTCACCATCGATGGCGCCCGTGGCATTCTCTTCAACGTCACTGGTGGCCCCGATCTTAGCCTCTTCGAAATCAACGAAGCCGCCATGGTTATCCGCGATAGCGCCCACCCCGATGTCAATCTTATCTTTGGTGCCGTTATCGACGAAAATATGGGTGATGAAATCCGTATTACAGTCATTGCCACCGGCTTTGAACATGCTCTGCCCCCACGGCGAAGCATGTCCTCCTACCAACAGCCAGAACGTGCCGACCAACCACGCCGTCAAGCACCAGCTCAACGTCCTACCGCCTCCAGCACGGCCAACACCTCCCCCGCCTCCTCTTCTTCATCTTCTTCATCTTCCTCCTCCACCCCAGACCCCAAATCACGCTTCAGCCGTAATGACCTCGATATCCCCGCCTTCTTACGTAAAAAACGTGACTAAAACGACACTGTTGTCGTAAACAAAAAAAGCCACGGCCGCTCGGCCGTGGCTTTTCTATTTCTCCCCACCCTCAACTTACAATTACAAATACGTCTCAAACCAACGTACAATATGCTCCAACCGCACAATCCGCCGATCCGTCCGCCCAATCCGTGATAACCCATGTGACTCCTCAGGGAATAACACCAACTCCGTATCCACCCCTAACTGGCGCAACGCCCGAAACGCCTGCACCCCTTGTTCCATATCACAACGTAAATCATTCTCACTATGCATTATCAATGTCGGCGTCTTCGCTTCACCAATATATTTCATCGGCGATTGTTCCCAAAACGGCGTAATATCTTGCCACACCGACACATTATCAGCCCATGGATCTTCAAACAATAGCCCCACATCTGACGAAGCCCAGAAACTAACTGCGTTACTCACTACTCTCTGCGCCACCGCCGCCTTAAACCGATGCGTATGCCCAATCGCCCATAACGTCATGTAACCACCATAACTCCCACCCGTTATCCCCATCCGCGACGCATCAATATAAGGCAAACTTTCAATATAATCAGTCCACGTCACAATATCCGCATAATCAGCTTTCCCCCAACTGTGTTGAATCGCTTTACTATGCGCTTCTCCATACCCCATTCCCCCTCGCGGATTGGTACAATGAACCACATACCCTTGCGCGGCCAAATAATAAAACTCATGTGTAAACGCATGCCCATATAGCAACCATGGACCGCCATGTATCTCCAATATCGATGGATACTCTTTTTCTGAATCAAAATCGGGCGGTTTGATAATCCATCCCTGCAGACGATGCCCCTCATCCCCCTCAATCCAAACCTCTTCAATCGGGCTCAAAGTCAACTTCTTCAACCAATTATAGTTATGTTTCGTCAACCGCCGCCCCTCGCCATCACCCATCTCTTGCAAATAAACTTGGCAGGGATCATCTAACGTGGCTAGCACATAAGCCAACTTCTCTTGCTTATCATCAAACGAGAACCAATGCACCACACTGCCCCCACCAATAATCTCTTCCCACTCCGAACCATCCCGATTGACAGCACATAACATCGTACTACCATGGAGCGTCACTTGGAAAAAGAGCCGTTGACTATCATTTGACCATGTCGGCGCCAACATCGCCCCATCCCCCGTATCGCAAATCGGGCTATTGGAGATATGTATGTCTCGATGACCACTTAAATCCTCGGCCGCCCCCGTCCCATCCGCCGGCACCACCCACAACCGACTATTCGTCCACCAATTCCCCGGCCCCACCCGCCCCGTATACGCAATCCATTCCCCATCCGGCGACCAACTCGGCTCTCCCTTCGACCCGTACGGCGTCGACAAACAAACCCACTCCTCCTCCGGTGCCCCCTCGGCCGACATCACATAAATACTATCATTACTATCCTTAATATCCGCATCCTCTTCTCGATTAGACACAAACGCAATCTGACGACCATCTGGTGACCATACCGGATTCCGTTCATCAAAATCCATCCCCGAAGTTAACTGTGTCGCCTGCCCATTACTCACCTTAACCGTCCAAATATGCATCTTCTCTTCCGGCAAATACCCCGCCCCATCAATACGGAAAATCGCTTCCTTAATATGCCGCGCCACCACCCCTAACTTCTTCTTCTGCTCATCTTTATCACGCTCTTTAGCCGCCTCATCCTTAGTCCGAAAAGCAACCACCAACTGTTTCCCATCAGGTGACCAAGCGAAACTGCTAATGCTACCATCAAATGAGGTCAACGGGCGTGCTTCGCCCCCATCAATCGGTATCAAATAAATCTGAAATTGATCCGATTTCCCTCGATTAGACAAAAAGGCAATCATACGCCCGTCCGGTGACCACCGTGGCGAGCGGTCAACTTGGTTCCCATACGTAAATTGACGTGGCCGTGGACGGCTAGTTGTCCCCGCTAACCACAAATTTGTATATTTTTTCTCTGTTTTGCGATCAACGTGTTGGACGGTGTAGATGATGGAACGGCCGTTAGGCGCCATCCGCGCATCCATAACCGTTTCTAAATCATATAAATGTTCAGCACTCATAAAACGAGGTTTCGGCATAATAACTCCACATATTTAATTTAAGAAAAAAGGATGATTCCATGCAAAATCATCACTCGCTAAGTTGATTTCCAAAAGGTTTAGCAACCAATTACAAATCTAATCATATCTTGGCTTATCATGATTGACAATGTTACCAACGTCACCTTCATAAATCCAAACTCAACTGCGACACCGTATACGGCACCAACTTACTCACCCCCATCCCAATCAAACGCATCGCCTGCCCCTCCGACCAAGATTCACGCCATATCGCAATCGCCACTCGTGTAATGTCCCGATCTGTCCGTATTGGCACCGCCATCGTTCGCTGTCGCGTAAACGTTGTAAAATCATCCCACCGAAATTTGACAAACACTGTGTGCGCCTGCAACTCTTGTTGGCGCACAGAACGCCCCACTTCACGACATAATCGTCGCAATTGCCCCTTCAAAATACTAGGGCTACTAATGTCATGATTAAATGTCCACTCACTGCTAATCGATTTCACTGGCCCCCGCTCCGTACTGATTGGTCGCGGATCATGCCCAATCGCACGCTGACGCAACGCCACCCCATGCCGTCCAAACTCACGGGCTAAAACCGTTTCCTCAACCATGGCTAACTCACCACACGTGGTCACCTTCAATGCCGCCAGCCGCTCGGCCGTCCGCGGCCCAATCCCCCACAACGCCCGCACCGACATCGGCCCCAAAAATGCGGCCTCTTCCCCCGGCGGCACCACCGTGCATCCCTCCGGCTTATCATAATCCGAGGCCACCTTGGCCACTAACTTACTCGTCGCCAACCCCACTGACGCCGGTAAATTCGTCTCCCGCTTAACCTGTTGCCGAATCCGCTCCACCAACGCTTCAACATCCTCATGCGCACTGATATCCACATACGCTTCATCAACACTCATCTTCTCTAACGGCCCATACTCTCCCAATATCCCCATTACTTGCTGTGATGATTCCCGAATCCGCGACCAATTATGGCGGGCAATTTTCAATGTCGGGCATAAGCGGACTGCGCGCGCCATCGGCATCGCTGACCGAATGCCAAAAGCACGCGCTTCGTAGCTGGCCGAGGCCACTACCCCCCTCTGGTCCGGCTTCCCCCCAATCGCCAACGGCACACCCCGATCTTCCGGATGATCCAATAAATGCACATTCACAAAAAAAGCATCCATATCTAAATGCAAAATCGCCCGTTTCCATCTCGTCTCACTCATCATACCCTGTATTATGGTACAATTCAGATGAATTTCAACCAATTTCAACCAATTTCAACCAATTTTGACAACTTATGAAACTTTTTAGACAACCCTGCGTAATGTATTATGAAACGTCAGGAGAAAAACGTGAACGAAGAAGCATTGTGGCTCGAACAAGCCCGGCAAGGTGACCAAGTCGCCTTTGGTAAACTAGTAGAAGCATATCAACGACCTGTTTTCAACCTTGCCTATCGAATGTTGAATAATCGTGGTGAAGCGGAAGAAGCCGCCCAAGATGCTTTCATTAAAGCATATACGCGGCTGAGTAGCTACAAACCAGAGCACAAATTTAGCACTTGGTTGTTGTCGATCACTTCAAATCATTGTATCGACATCATTCGCAAGCGCCGGATGCTGCAACTCTCTATTGATGAGCCGTTGCCCCCCCATCCCGCTTTGCACTCTGAGCCAGACGCCTCGCCAGAACGGCAGGCAGTCAACCAAGAACGCTCAGAACTCGTCCAAGAGCTGTTAGCCACCTTGCCCGAAGATTATCGGCAAGCGGTTATCTTGCGCTACTGGTATGAATACTCTTATGAGGAAATCGCTGAGGCACTCGACACCACCGTTAGTGCCATCAAATCTCGTCTATTCCGCGCCCGCAAACAGTTAGCGGAAACTGGCACTGAAATGAACATCACCGCCACTGTCGGTCACTTAGCTTAAAGAAAGGAGCTTGAACATGGATCATGAACAAAGCTACGCCCTAATGATGGATGCCCTTGATGGGGTCATCTCTAACACAGAGCAAGAAACTCTTAATCAACATCTACTCATCTGTAACGATTGTCGCTATGAATGGGAATCTTTACAAGCTATCGATTTCCTATTCATGGAAGCGCCAATGGTCGAACCACCACCTAACTTTGTCCAAACCACGATGGCACAACTACCTAACTATCGCCTACGTGTCTGGACAGCTAGTTTTGCCTATCTATTCTTGTTATTAGGTGGGCTTATTCCCGCTCTCGGCATGGGCTTTTTCAGCTGGCAACTCGTAACCCAACCCGTTCTGGTTGGTGTCATTGGGCAAACCGCTGGCGAATTACTGCGCATTGGCCAAATTCTATTCAATGCCTTTTTTCAGATTATGGGCAGTACTGGTGACCTTCTCGGCCAATACCCCGCCATTCCTGGTATGCTCTTTATTATGCTCGGTAGTATCGCCCTTTGGATCTCAATTTACGAAAGAGCTTTTTCACCCCAATGGGCTTTCGCTCCTATCAATAACAACCGGCGTTCACGCTAATTTACTTTAAATCTTAACCAAATGGGAGATTAATCTCATGAGTCGAAAATTACTGATTCTAACTTTTTTATTTTGTTTTTTAATACCAACCACCGCTTTCGCCGCCCCCACCTCACCAACAGCTCCAGCGCCTGATAAAGTCATCGGTGAAGGTGAAACCCATCGTGGCGAATTAACCCTTTTCGGGGATAACTTAACGCTCGACTCGGGCGGCAATGTTGATGGCGATGTTGTCGTCATGGGCGGCAACGCCACCCTTAACGGTTTTGTCGATGGTGACTTGGTAATCTTCGGTGGCGATGTCACCATCAACAGCACCGCTGAAATCGATGGTGATTGCGTTATTTTGGGCGGTCATTTAACTAATAACGGTGGCATCCATAACTGTGCCAGTATTGGTGAAAATTTCCGTGACTTAAGCTTTGATGGGTTTAATTTCGAAAGTTTGCTCGAGATTGAAGAAGAGCTGGCTGGCCTCTCTGCCCAAATCGAATCCCCCACCACACCTAGCCGTCCCACAGCTCCCCCTAACCATTATCGCGCCCCATCATTAATTAGTCGCATCATAGGTGCCGCCTTCTCCGCCCTAGCTGCTGGCTTTATTACCCTCATTGTTACCGCTCTTTTCCCCCGTAATATTCGCCAAATCAGTGCCACAGTTAGTGATCGGCCTGTTGTTAGCGGTACGGTTGGTTTAGTAACCGGTATAGCTGGTATATCCCTCTTGCTTCTTGTCGCCACCATTTCCGCCTTGCTTCTTATCGTCTGCATTGGCCTACTCGGCTTCCCCATTCTCTTTGCACTCGGCGCTATTCTAGGCATCGCTTATATCGCTGGTGGAGCCGCCATCGGTCTCATTATGGGCCAAAAGCTGGTGCCTGCTCTTAATCTAAACATCCAAAGTACCGCCGCAATAGCCGCCATCGGGACATTCGTTTTAAGCATTTCCCTCGGCCTCATCGGCTCCGTCGACTTCTGGATGGGTGACTTCGTCCAAGCCGTCTTAAACGCCAGCCTCAGCTGTATCGGCCTAGGCGCGGCCGTTCTAACCCAACTCGGCCGCCAACCCTATCCTCCCCACTCCGCCCCTCCCGCTGACCCCGGCAAAGTCGCCGACGCGATGGATAACATGCCCTTAGACTAATCATAACTGTTAGCCTTAACAGTGTTCAATAAAAAAAGCCTCCGTTGTGGAGGCTTTTTTTATTGGTTCTGCCGACGGTTACGCTCTTTTTTCTTACGCCGCCGCTTATCCCGCGGCCGCTCATCCGCCATCCGCACAATCCGTGGCGTAAATTTAGCCACTGTCTCCACCAAATCTGATTGGGCCATCATCACCTCATCAATCGGCTTATACGCTTCTGGCGACTCATCTAAACTCCCGCCTAATAACGTCACCCGCCGCTCTTTCAAATAATCCTGCCACCGCCCCCGATCCAAGGTGCGAAACGCTTGCCCCCGTCCCATTTGTCGTCCAGCCCCATGTGCCGCCGAATTAATCGACGCCCCATTACCACGACCACGAACCACATACCCAGGATCTCCCATCGAACCAGGAATCACCCCCAAAACCCCTGCCCCAGCTGGGGTCGCCCCTTTCCGGTGAACAATCACTTCCGTCCCATCATCTAAGGTCTCTTTCCACGCATAATTATGATGGTTCTCCACATGGGCCAACGGTTGTAAGCCGGCCGCTGTCAATACCCGCTCATGAATAATCGCATGATTAGCCGCCGCATACCGTCCAGCCAAGGTCATCGCCAACCAATACTCTTGCCCCTCCTCCGAATCTAAATCAAGCCAAGCTAAATTGCTAACCTCTTTAGGCAAATCAGGATGAAGTGATTTCGCTAATTTACTATAATAGTCCGCTGTTCGCGCCCCTAAGCCACGCGACCCACTATGTGACAACAACGCTAAATAGTTGCCCGGTTCTAAACCAATCTGCTCATCCTCTTGTAACAAACTTAGCACCCCCCACTCCACAAAATGATTGCCGGAACCAGATGTCCCCAACTGCTCCCAAGCCGTGTCATACAATGATTCTAATCGACTCACCATATCCCAAATCGGGTCAGTCATCACGGCATGATCCGCCCGCCGCCCGCGCGACCAGCTCGCCCCCACCCCAAACTGCGTTTGGCTCAGCAACGGCTCAGTAAACCGATCTGATTTTTGATCAAGCATATAATGAATAGGCTCACAAATCGATAGTCGCATTCGGCAAGCAATATCAACACCAACGGCATACGGAATCACTGTATTTTCTGTAGCTAAAACACCTCCAATCGGTAACCCATAACCGACATGCGCATCGGGCATTAATGCCGCCGCCCGCGCGATTGGTAAGCGCGCGGCATAATCGATCTGCTCAACCGCTTTCTGGTCAACCATCTCGGCCCCCCACTTTTGGTAAGGAATCGGCTCTGTTCGGATTTGGTCCTCGGCCGAGGACGACTTCGATTTACTCATCACTCATGCACCTTCGCTAAAATCATGTACAATTAAATAAAGTTTTGTCATTTCAAGGATAACGCAATGCTGTGGTCAAAACAAGTCAATCCCTTCACAAACAATTATCAGGAACTATAAGCGATGCCCTCCAAATTTTCACGCCGCCGCCGCTCTAACCAAGACCATAGCGAACGGCGCACCATCACCCTCCTTTTCTGCGATGTGGCCAACTCCACCCAAATGGCCAGCCAACTCGATGCCGAAGAATGGCTCGACATCATGGATAACGCCTTCGATTATCTCATCCCAGCCGTTGAACGGTATGGTGGTACCGTCACCCACCTCATGGGTGACGCTGTCCTCGCCCTCTTTGGTGCCCCCACGGCCCATGAAGATGACCCCCAACGTGCCATCTTGGCCGGACTCGCCATGCTCACAGAGATACAACCGCTCCAAGAAGAGATCGAACAAAATTTTGGCTTACAATTTCAAATACGGGTAGGTATCAATACAGGCCCCGTTGTCGTTGGTAAAATTGGCGCGGGCGAGGCGATCGAATATACCGCGATGGGTGATGCAGTCAATGTGGCCGCCCGCATGGAACAAACAGCGGCCGCCGGCACCGTCCAAATCAGTGAAGATACTTACCAACTCGTCGCCCCTCTCTTTGAAGTCACCCCCCTCGGCCCCCTCACCCTCAAAGGCAAAGCAGAACCAATGCCCGCCTACCGCGTCCTCCGTCCCAAAAACGCGCCAGGCCGCCTACGCGGCCTCAAAGGTGTCCACGCCCCCCTCGTCGGCCGCCAAAGCGAGTTTAGCGCCCTTCAAGCCTGTTTAGACGGATTACAGGCTGGCCATGGCCACCTCGTTTTCCTCGTTGGCGAAGCCGGCTTAGGCAAAAGCCGTCTCATTCGCGAATTGCATGCCGCATGGCAGCATGCCCAACTACCACCGTCCCATTGGATCACTGGTCGCGCCCTCTCCTATGATAGCAATCGCCCCTACGGCCTCAGCCAACAACTGTTACGCCAACTCCTCAATGTCACCGCCGATGATACCAGTCAGCTAATGGCCGCATTGACCACAGCAACCCCGCACTTCCCCGCTGAGCACGCCGATGCTTGGCGCGAAGCATTAGCCACCGTCATCACCAGCCACCCAACCGATGATGGCGCCCATCTCGAAGGGGATGGGTTACGGCGCCAACTATTCGCCGCCGTCACCGCCCTCATCACCACTCATTGCCACCAAAACCGGATGACTCTTATCTGCGATGACCTCCATTGGGCTGATGATGCTTCCTTAGCTTTAATCGAACATCTTCTCCCCCTTATCAACACCCTCCCTCTCATGATTTTAGCCGCTACCCGTCCCGAACAGGATACCCCAGCCTGGGCATTACGTGATAGCGCCCAACAAGTAATCCCAGCCCAAACCCAAACTTTACGACTCCAACCATTAAAACCAGATGAAAGCGATAGCTTAATCAACCATCTGCTAGCTATCGCTGATCTACCTCTCAACTTACGCCAACAACTTTTACAAAAAACTGAAGGAAATCCATTTTTCTTGGAAGAAGTAGTCCGCAGTCTCATCGATGATGGTATCGTCATTCAAGATGAAACCGGCTTGCGGTGGCAAGCGACCACCGACCAACACAGTATCGATGTGCCTGATAATATCGAGTCGTTACTAATGGCCCGGATCGATAAGTTAGCCAAAGATGTGCGCCGGACGTTACAACTAGCCGCCGTAATTGGGCGTTACTTTTCCCCAGCGGTGCTCGCCACAGTACGCACATTGCCCGCCGCCGAGCTAGCTGATCATTTGCTCACCTTACAAACGGTTGAGCTCATACAACGATTAGACGACACCGATAATGAAACGTATCTGTTTCGGCACATGTTAACCCGCGATGCCGCTTATCGGTCAATCTTGCGACGTGAGCGCCGCCTTTATCATCAACAGGTGGGACAGGCGATGGTGGACATTTTTGGGGACCGGGTAGAGGAAGAGGCTCATCGGATTGCGGATCATTTTGCCGAGGGCGAACAGTTTGACTTAGCCATGCAATATTATCGACAGGCTGGTGACGCGGCCGCCCGCCTCCACGCTAATCAAGAAGCGGTCAAACAGTATCAACGTGGTCTCACGTTAGCCACAACTATCGAACCCCTTTCCACTGAGTTGGTCATCTATTTTCATGAACGCCTCGGCCGCGTCTGGGAAACCCACGGCCAACAAGAACAAGCCCTCGCCTTGTATCAATCGCTCGAAGCCTTAGCTGACCAACATGATAAACCCGCTTGGCGCATAACCGCCTTATTAAGTCAAGCAACGTTACACGCAACACCAAGTTCACTCTATAACGATGAGAAAGCGGCCAGCCTAGCCCAAGAAGCACAACAAATCGCCCGTCAATTAAATGATTTTGCCGCCGAGGCCAAAGCGTATTGGGTTTTACTGTTAGTCGGTTTATTTTCGGGTACTAATGAAGAATGTATCCGTTATGGTCAAAAAGGGTTGGCTTTGGCTCGTCAACATAATCTGACGGAACGTCGTGCCTACTTATTAAACGATATTGCTCGTGCTTATACAAACGAGGGGCGTATCGCTGAGGCAATTGACTCTTTGGCCGAGGCGCAAGAGATATGGCGTCAATTAGAAAATTGGGCCATGCTTAGCGACAATCTAGCGGCGATGGCCAACTCTTTACTCCTACAAGGAAAATGGAGTGCCTCTGTTCAGACTGCCCAAGAAGGCGTCCAAATTAGCCAACGAACAGGCAACTTATGGGGACAATCATACAATATGATGGCTCTAGGGCAAGCCTTATTACAACAAGGAAAAATCGGTCTAGCTCTCAACTATTTAATCAAATCTCTCCCCATTGCCGAGGCAGCTAACTTTCGTGCTCCATTAAGTTTCGTTGCCGCTTCTATTGCTCGCATCTATCAACAATATGGCAATAAAGAAAAAGCAGACCAATATTTACAACAATCAATTCAAGTCGGTCAAGCAAATCCACAAGGATTTGCTATGGCCTTAAATGCAGCCGTTAATATCCACCTCGATCGGGATAATCTTGCCGAAGCCAATCATTACGCCCAAGAAATTTCCAAAACATTAAATATTAGCCCCACAGATTTTTTCCTGCCCCAATTTACCATTACATTCCTACGCTTAGCCATTAAACAGGCTGATTATAAGCTAGCTGATAATATTTACAATTCAATTATCGATTACTTATCTGCGGCCGGCTTTTTAGTTTTTCAGCCGAGTATCTATCTCCTTAAAGCAGAAGCACTTATGGCACAAAAACAGTATGATTCCGCATTAGACTATTGGCATAAAGCCTACCAAACCGCTCATGAAATTGACTTAACTGGCCTATTTTGGCAACTAGATATGGGACTCACCTCCACTTATATTTATTTAGGGCAAAAAGAAGATGCGGAAAAAGCGTATCAATCCGCTCTCAAAAACATAGCGTGGTGCCGTCAACAATTAGGCAGTGCCGACGCCGTCGCCTTATTTAATCAATCACGACATATGGACAACTTAAATCAGCTTAAAGAACGGTTAGACGCATTAAGGGCATTAAACTAAATATTGTCGGCATATTATCTTGAAAACATGCCTTTAATACGTTGGCGTTATCTAAAAGTGTGAAACTTTTGGGTTAAGCAAGTTAATAATCTGTCCTATAACCCAACAACTTGTAATTGACGGGGCATCGTCGTTAGCGACCGATGGCCAGTTGTCGTAATAACCACATCATCTTCGATACGCACTCCCCCTCGGCCCGGTAAATAAATCCCCGGCTCAACCGTAAACACCGCCCCCACCGGCAACTCAGCCGTATTACCAGCCACAATCCCTGGCTCTTCATGCACCTCTAACCCCAAACCATGTCCCGTCCGATGGATAAAATATTGACCATAACCAGCCTCATCAATCACTTGGCGCGCCGCCGCATCAATCGCCTCCCCCGTTACCCCGGGCACCGCCGCCGCTTTCCCCGCCGCATTCGCCAACCGTACCGCCTCATAAATACGTGTTAACTCTTCATCAATTTCCCCCACCGCAAAGGTCCGTGTTAAATCAGAGGGGTAATCATCCACATAAGCGCCCCAATCGATCACCAGTAAATCACCAGCAGTGATGGGCCGATCGGTTGGCCGCGCGTGCGGTGAGGCCCCATTCGGCCCCGCCGATACAATAATATCAAAAGCTAATTTATCCGCCCCAGCTGCCAACAACTCTTGAAACAGTAATGCCGCGATCTGTTTCTCTGTCTGACCAATCTTAATTTGCGGAATCAACTTGCTCATCGCTGTTTCTGCCACGGCCACCGCCCGCTCCATCGCCGCCAACTCATCCCCATCTTTGGTCAAACGCAATGCCGTCATCAACGGTTCCGCATGAACTGTCGTCAAATTGGCCACATGCTGACCCAAAATATCACGTTCCAAGACACGCATATGCAACGCTTCAACCGCAATAGTTGCCCCCTCTAACCCTAATGTCGCTACCGCTTGCGCAAACGCATCATCATAACCAGCTTCATCCGTCCAAGCAAAGATACGCTCGGCCACAATCCCCGCCGCCTCCGCCTTCATCGCCTCCAACTTTGGCATCACAATCACTGGCTGTTCCGTCGCCGATAAAAACAGAATCACCGGCCGCTCCGATAAATGGCTATGGATACCGCTCAAATAAACCATATTTGGGCCCGGCACTAAGGCCAATGTGGTTAAACCACGAGCCAACATCTCTTCTTGCAAACGGGTTACACGTTGTTGCTTCATCGCTTTATTCTCCACTATCCAATTCGACTAAAGGGACACCAGGCTGAACGGAATCGCCCGCTTGGCAATGAATCGCTGTCACAATCCCCGCAGTTGGGGCCTGAATCGGTATCACCATCTTCATCGATTCAAGTAAAATCAGTTTGTTGCCCGCCGCCACTTCATCCCCCACGGCCACCAAAACCTCGGCCACCACCGCTGGTATCGTTGCCGCCAAAGAGCCGGCCGCTCCCGCATCCCCACCCGTTTCACGCACCCGCTGATAATGGTGTGTTTGCCCATTAACCCACAATTGACGCCGATCGACGGCGGCGAAGCCCGCCGCCCGAATCTGGTGCGGCTTTCCCTCCCCATCCGTATAAGCCAGCACAAACGCATGTCCGTCTTGGCTCATCAGCTTGGCTTCGTAAGTTTGTCCGTCACGAACAACTGTGAACGTATCCCCTTGACGGGTCACTTCAATTTCCGTTTCCTTACCAGCAAGATTTAATGTTACTTTCATAATTTTTTACACTTTCTATAACTCAGTTAACGCCCGTATCACAGCCTCACGCACCATCTGTTCAAGTTCTTGATTAGCTGGTAACGTCAACTGTGACACAGTTTGATGATCCCTCGGATGGCAAACCCCACAAATATCACAAAACTCAGCCACATCCTGCGGATGCGCCAAACCTAATTTTTGCCGTTGTGCCAACAATTTCTCCGCTTCTACTGGCGGCAACACCGAATGCGCCCCCAATTGACCTAACATGTAACGCACCCGCGCCACCTGTTCCAATGTCTCTAAACGCATAAATGCCTGCATCGGGTCGCGGCCAACAGTTAACGAACCATGCCGTTGCAAAATCAACGCATCATGATTCGGTATAATGTTTTGAATCGCCCGCACATTCTCTTCACTGGAGGGTGTCGCATACTCTGTCGTTGGCACCAAACCCAAAAAAAGAATCGCTTCCGGCAACAAACATTCCGCCAAAGAGATATTGGCAATCGATAATGCTATCGTAATCGGTGGATGGGCATGAACCACCGCCTCCACATCGGACCGATAACGATAAACGGCCAAATGCATTGGCAACTCGCTAGTGGGTCGCAAATCATGGGAGCGATCGACCACTTGCCCCTCATCAGTCACAATAAGTAGCTGATCAGTTGTCAATAATCCTTTATGTAATCCGGATGGTGTAATTAAGATGCGATTAGGGCCGAGGCGAGCCGAAATATTGCCGTCACTGGCACAGATAAACCCTTTTTGGTACATCAATTGACCAATTTGGACAATCTGCTGACGGAGTTGTTGTTCGCGCGCGCTCATCAAAATTTACATATACTGGCGTACTTGTTCAGCCAGCTCGCGTGGCCGCCCACTATAACTATCCCAAGGAATTTGCTCCTCAGTTAGTTGCATCAGCACATCAGCCAAAGCCGCATTAACCGGTGTTTTAACCCCAGCAGCTCGGCCCGCTAAAGCGACCGCCCCATTATGAAAAAACACCTCGCTCTTCCCCTTTTTATTCGTCAAGTCAATATGGAAAGAAGGCATCTTATCCCCACGTCCCGATGAAACTTGATTCGCCAAAATAGGCTTTAATATACCTGCGGGAAATAAACGCAACGCATAAGATAACCATTTAGCTGGCGCACCAGGCAAATTAACCGCTTCAATCCCCAAGGCATCCATAACGGCTAATATCTCCATCAACATACGATGCTCCATCGTATACGCGACGTCACTCTTATAAACCACATTAGGATGGCGGTTCAAGATGGCTGACGATGCATTCCCCATCATATTCAATAACGCTTTCGACCATTTCATAGACCGATAACTAGATACTGCTGTCGTGGCGATATTGGCATCATTAAATAACTGAACCCAATGCCCAACATCACCACCATTGGCCACAGCGGCTAAACTGACCCCTCGCCCCTGGCGCTCAACCTGAACCGTATTGCTCGCATCAATCGTTATTGGAATAGTCACCGAACCAGATGTGACCCGCTCCGCGCCAAACTGCTTGGCCACACTCTCTTCAATCCCAATCCCATTTTGTAACGTAATAATATGCTTGGGGCTACGATAGAAGGCGGCTAATTCATTGACCGAGCGCTCCAAATCATACGACTTCATGGCCATAATGACCACGTCATAATCTTGATCACCCATCACTGCTTGACGTAACGAGCCAAACGCTTCTGGTTGAACGCTAAAACTTTCACGCCCATCTTCAATGGACAAACCATTATCATTGATACGGGTGGCTGGGCCAGGTCGCATCACTAGCGAAACCTCTTGACCGGCTAAAGACAAACGCCCCCCAATATATAACCCAACTGAGCCAGCACCATATACAAGAATTTTCATCGTTAGCTATCCTTTAAGCTGTTTAAACTAAAAATTTATACTTTTGGCCTAACAACTTCAACGCATTAAACAACTTATTTCCAAGATAAAATGTTGAAATAATTTAGGTTGTATTGACATTTCCGCTGGTATATGCTGATTTTATACCAGAGGAAATGTCAACGCAACCTAGTTTAATGCCCTTAAAATCAGGTTCCCAAAACAGCCGCTTCAAAATCAGGGCGACCACGCACAAAATCATCAATATCGGTTGCTCGTTTCCCCGCTAATTGTACGCGCAAAAGAGCTAAACTACCAGTCCCCGCCGCTACTAAAATATCATCACCTTGTCGCACAACCTGTCCGGCTTGATCACTAACTGTGTCGGCACGCCACTCGGCCTCCAAAATCTTGACTCTATTGCCCTCCCATGAGGTAAAGGCACCTGGCCAAGGTGTCATTGCTCGCAAGCGGCGATGTAAGGAAAGGGCATCTTCTTTCCAATCTAAATGCCCATCTTCTTTCGAAATCATCGGTGCATACGTCGCTTGGCTATCATCTTGCGCGACCGCCTGCAATTTACCATCAATTATTTTCGGTAAATATTGACGCAACATTTGGCCGCCTAAGGCGGCCAACTTATCATGCAAAGTAGCAGCTGTCTCTTCAGCTGTAATCGGCACAGTTTGATGCCCATACATCCCCCCAGTATCAAGTCCTTCGTCCATAGCCATTAAGGTAATCCCCGTAAACGGATCGCCAGCCATGATCGCATGTTGAATCGGTGCCGCTCCCCGCCAGCGTGGCAACAAGGAGGCGTGCACATTAATGCACCCATAGGGTGGCAGGTCTAATAGATGCGGACGCAAAATCTGCCCAAAAGCAGCCACCACAATAATATCTGGTTGCCACTCTTCTATGGGCGCAATTCTCGAGCGTCGTCGCATCGATTTAGGCTGATAAAGTGGTAATCCCGCTTCCAAAGCAGCCTCTTTGACCGGTGATGGGCGTAACTGTTGCCCTCGGCCAGCCGGCCGATCCGGCTGGGTAACCACCCCAACAACCTCTTGCGTTTCAATTAATGCATGTAAGGTGGGAACAGCAAAATCAGGCGTTCCCATAAAAACAACTCGTACCATAACTGCCATTCTACCCACAGATAAGAATATGGGCAAACTGTTGGTATCTATGTTACAATTTATTTACGATAATTATCTATATTTGTGTGACCAATCTTTAACTCAAGGAGTAGAAAAATGGGAAAAAGTCATGTTGTTGATTATGAAGTCTATGGTGATGACTTACAATTTGTCGAAGTCGAATTAGACCCCCAAGAAGCTGTTATCGCTGAAGCTGGGGCGATGATGTTTATGGAAGAAGACATTAGTTTTGAAACAAAAATGGGGGATGGCTCCAATCCTAATCAAGGCTTTTTTGGCAAATTAGGCAGTGTGGCCAAGCGGGTCGTTACCGGTGAGTCGATTTTTATGACTCACTTTACCAATCAAGGGCAACAAAAACGGCGGGTCGCTTTCGCCGCCGCTTATCCTGGCAAAATCATTGCCATCGATCTGGACGAAACAGGTGGTGAACTGATTTGCCAAAAAGATTCCTTCTTGTGCGCCGCCATGGGCACAGAAGTGAGCATCGCCTTTAACAAAAAATTAGGTGCTGGCTTATTCGGTGGTGAAGGGTTTATTTTACAAAAATTACGTGGTGATGGCATGGCTTTCATTCACGCCGGTGGCACGATCACCGAAAAACGGCTTGATGGCCAAGCCTTACGGGTCGATACCGGCTGTATTGTCGCTTTCGAAACCTCTATCGATTACAACATTGAACGGGCTGGCAATTTGCGCTCTATGTTCTTAGGTGGTGAAGGCCTCTTCTTAGCTACCTTGCGTGGCCACGGCCGTGTCTGGCTCCAATCTCTCCCCTTCTCGCGCTTGGCTGACCGTATCTTGGCCAATGCCCCCGCCGCCGGTGGCTCCAGCATGGGTGAAGGCTCCATCGTCAAAGGCGCCATGGATTTCTTACAACAATAATCTTAAGCCATTAGTTCACGATTAAATTAATGATTTAATGGCAGAAAAGGGCACTATCGTTACTGGATAGTGCCCTTTTTAATTGTATCAAAGTTGGCAAATATGGTTCAAACGGTTACGATCAAGCGATGATAAAAAAACGGCCGTTATCCCCCACCCTGCTCTGGATCCCCCTCTTCCTCTTTTTCTGGTATGTTACCCTCAATCAATTAGACCAATACCCCCGCATCCATTACGATGAACCCGCTATCGCCGCTCCCGGCTATACGTGGTGGCAAACAGGCATCTTCGGCTCCCCTCTCTTTACCAGTTTTTACGGGCAAGAACAGATTTATCTTGAAGTACCACCTCTCATGTCTCTCATCCAAGGGCTAAGTGCTACCTTGTGGCATGTCGGCTTATGGCAAATACGTTATCCATCCGTCATCGCCGGCTTGCTTATCTTGGCCTTAACCGGTGGTGTTGCCAATTTGCTAACCAATGATTGGCGGGTTGGCTGGTGGGCGGGGTTTATTTTGCTAACTTGGCGCCTCATTCCCGCTGGGCAACCCTTTTTTGGCTCTGGTATCCCTCTCATCGATATCGCCCGCCTCGGCCGCTACGACATCCTCGTCCCGCTATGCACCCTCAGCAGCCTTGCCTGCTGGTGGCAAGCCAATCAAACCAAACAATACCGCTGGTATAGCTTATCAGGTCTCTTTATTGGTTTAGCCGGCTTAAGCAACATTTATGGCCTTTTTGCTGGCTGTGGCCTCTTTCTCGTCGGTTGTTATGATTACTATTTTCGTCACGAACTGACACTCACGAACCTCCTCGTCTGGGGAATCAGCGTTATCTTGCCTTGGGCCGCTTGGGGCTGGGTCATCATGAATCATTGGGATTTGGCTCAAGGGCAGTGGGGCAAGCATAACGGCCGTTTCGATCTAACCAACTGGCGTTTCTATCTCCTCAGTCTCTGGCACGAAAAACAACGTTACGCCCTCGGCTTCCGCCACTGGCCCACCTATGCCCGTCTCGGCTTCTGGCTCTTTATCCTTGGCCTCCCTGCCACCATTCTCTCTCTCCGCCATCGCCCCCCCCAAAATCTGATACCCCTTCTTGCCATGACCCTCACCACGATGATTCTGCTCGCTCTCCTTGTCAATACCAAACGTACCTACTATATCATCGCCGTTATCCCCTTCTTAGCTATTTTACTCGCTTGGTTTGGTCTCAAAAAACAGCCTCTCACTATAATTCCCCCCCCAGCACAATCCTTCCTTCTATTTCTCTGGTGCTTCCAAGCTGTCTGGGGCTGGGCCCACCTCGCCCAATTAGCAACTCAAAGAGACAATCCCACCCTCTTTTGGTCACAACTACACCCTCATATCGATGAAGACGCTGTTATCCTCGGCCCCCCCGAATATTGGTTCGGCCTTTACTCCTATCAATATCGCTCCATCGGACTCTTATTCCTCCTATCATTTCCCACTGACCCCCAATCACTCTCGTTCAGCGCCGCCCTCGAACAGATCGGGCCCGATATCATCTTAATCCACCCCGACCTAACCAACGGCATCCAGATGACGGACACCATCTATGGCGGCACTCGTCAGCAAGCTTTTAATCATTATTTACAAACCCATCACGCCCAAAAACGGGTGACTTTATACGATTACGACGGTCAGCCCGTTGATATCTACTATCTCAATCCACCTTAAGATCAATATGTTTACTTTTAACGATATTATTTCCGCTTTAAACCTACCTGATTTTGATGCCCATACCGCGCAACTGAGTCTAGCACCCATGCCTCGGCCAATCCGCCGCCCCACCAAACGGCCTGGTTCCCCTCGCATTGGCGCCGTCATGCTCTTATTCTACCCTTGGGGCGAGCACCTCACCTTCGTCCTCACTCGTCGCGTGGCTACCCTCCGCGCCCATAGCGGCCAAATCTCTTTTCCCGGTGGTCGTCAAGACCCACCAGAATCACTGGCCACCACCGCCCTTCGCGAAACGGAAGAAGAGATCGGCATCCCCCAACAACAGATTAAACTCCTCGGCCCCCTAACCCAACTCTATATCCCCCCCTCCGATTTCGAAGTTCACCCCTTCGTCGGCTGGCTCGACCAACGCCCTATCTTCCGCCCCAATCCAAACGAGGTGGATGCTGTTTTGGAAACGCCTCTCGAGGCGCTATTCAACCCACAAATTCAATTCGTCGAACAGCGTGATATCAATGGCTTAATGATGACTGTCCCTTATTTTCATCTGCACAACAGTAAGGTTTGGGGGGCCACAGCGATGATTTTGGGCGAAATGATCGGTCGGTTACAAGCGTTATCGGCATAAAAAATGCCCTCGGCCGTCTAACGGCCGAGGGCACTCATACCCATCAAACTTCAACTAAGAAATTTAACGTGGTTCTAAAATAAACGTTGGTACAGTCGAACCGCCACCCGCCGTCACATTAATTAATGTATCCGTTGATAACCGCGTCAAGCAACCATCAACATACTCACCATAAAAGACGAACGGTGCCGTGTCCAATTGACGATCACTAATCTGTACGCGACCATCAACCAAACTGGGATACGGCTCAGTCGGAATAACAACCCGCTCTTGGACAACGTGCGGCGATTGCATCGCCGTATAAACCGCTTTTTCCCAAGTCGCATCATCAACATTCCAACCTAACACGATCCCCCGTCCACCATAATCATCATTCGGCTTCAACACAAACCGTTCCCGATACTTCAAAATGAACGGAATCAAATCAACAGGCGTATCATTGTAATCAGAATGACGCTCTTCAACACGCCGTGTCCACGGAATATGTTGAGCAATCGCTTGCCGCTCATCTTGCGTGAAAATGTGCCGGTTCCGATCATCACTCAACACAGCCAAGCTACATTTCTTATACAAAATTTTGCATTGAACCGGATTAATCATACAAACCGCTCCGTCACGAACCGCCTGCAAAACGGGATGGTCACGCCCACCACGGCTGTACAGTTCACTAATTAAGACACGTTTGTAAATCAAGGTGATATGGAAATCACCAGACATCAATTTGCCATCTTTATACTCAACTTCACGTGGATCCACAATTTTACACGGGAATCCATGTGATTTGAAGAATTGGTCAAACAAGACAAATTCACTAAAGGTGGGCACATCATTCCAATCTAAAATAGCGATACGTGGTGGCTCGTTGCGTGGCATCCAGTTGTAATAGGTCTCCATTAATGTCTGTAACACCGTGTGGCGCGACATTAAAGGGCGTAAATTGTAGCGGCGCATAAATTTACGCATGACCGGTAAGCCATAGAAAACTTCACTGAGGACATCGTTGTAGGCCGAGGCCGCCGGCACCTCAGCATTATATTCAGTAAACCATAACTCATCCGAATCAGTCAAGAAAAAGGCATCTAGACGTGACACAGGCACCGGATTATAAAATCCAGGGTCATGTTGAATCAAATCCTCTTCCCACTCTTCTAAACCAAACTGATCCCGAAATGGTTTATCTGCCATTGCCAACCGATAAGCGCGGTTAAATGCACGCATCAATACACGAATACGTTCTTGTAATAGCCGATATTGACGTTGATCCATGAACCGTGGACGCAACACCGTGCACAACGGCCGATCACCAAAATACAACCCTCGCTTCCCTAACTGCTCTTCTAACTGCTCAGTTGAAACCCTCGCTAAACGATTATTTAATAGGTCATGATATATGCGAATTGCTTCTTGAACGGACATAGACACCCTTAAAAAAGAGAATTCCAGCGGAATTCATTGATTTGTGGTTTTGGATTTTTGGCCATATCGATCACCATATCAGCCATATGTTTGACCACCCACTCGAAATAAGGAGGTGTCAAAGAATAAATATCCATATCAGGCGCTGGATTCATGAAATCAATCGCATACGGTACACCATCTTTCACCGCAAATTCAACTGTATTCATATCATAACCAAACGCACGAACAATTTTGCGCGCATCTTCAATGATACGTTGCCCTAACTCAGAGGTCATATAATCATTTTCAGCCACGTAACGGCGATTATGCGGATCATATTTCATCGGCAAAATATCATTTTGTCCCAAGCACATACAACGAACATAATGATCATCATCCCATTCGATAAACTCTTGCAAAATCATCGTCAACAGACCGGATTGATCATATGCTTGCCATAACTCTTGTAACGAATGGCACACATACACCTCTTTCCAACCACCACCATGCGCATCTTTCAACACACAAGGCAAACCAACATACTCTAACAACCCTTCCCAATCCATAGGGAAGATCAAATTACGCAAACTTTCATCATGTTTAATGCCAGGCACATACTCTTTATTTGGCAACACAACCGTTTTCGGGCTAGCCACATCAATTTTGGTCAACATGCTAGCGCCAAAGAACTTGTCATCGGCCGTCCACATAAAGGGATTGTTGACCACTTTTACCCCTTGCAAAACAGCATGCTTCAAAAAAGAACGATAATAAGGAACTTCATGCGAAATACGATCGACAATGACCGCATACGGAATCTCTTCATCCATGCGGGTCCCACCTAATTTCACATATTCCACCTCAACACCTGCGTTGCGGCTATTTACTTCTTCAATAAACTTTGGCGGGAACGACCATTCCCGACCTACTAATAAACCTACTTTGAGTGTCATACGCATTCTCCTACCTACTAAAAATATATTTTCTTAAACTAAATTTAATACACTTAATACTTTGTAACATACATTTTCTCAACTTCTACCAGACAGAAGCACTATTAAAAACTTTGTTTACAAAGCACTTAACACTTGATAAAATGTTAATCGGGACCATTAATGTATAATAACAACATCTTTTCCCACCACGGCCAATCATGAGCCCACCCATCCCAAACCCGTAAGGCCGGCCAAACACCTTTGTTCCATAATTGACCAGCTAAATACTCACTACTATCCCGTAACGGATCATCAGCCCCCGTCACGATAATAATATCTTGGCGACGCATCGCCTCAAGACGCCAATGATTATGTTCATAACTAATAAATCCCGCAGGATTATGTGCATGAACCATCTCATTGTAAAAACCATCAGTCCAACGATCAATATCATAAATGCCGCTCATACCAATAATCCGATTAATATGAAATGGATGACGCAAACCAAAATTAGCAGCATGATATGCACCAAAACTAGCACCTACGGTCATCCAATAAGGTGTCCGATTAATCTGATTACCTAAAGCCATCACTTCGTGCAACAAATAGCGATCATACTGTTCCTGACGCCAAGCGCGAGCCCCTGGATGCTTATAACGGGCATACCAACTCTCAGCATCAACACTATCAACACAAAAAACTTGTAACCAACCACGATATAAATGCTCACCTAGCAAATTCATCATCCCCCGATCTTCCCACTCAAAATAACGCCCTTTAGATGTAGGGAAAATCAAAACTTTAGCCCCGCTGTGGCCAAAAACCAGCATTTCCATATCACGCCCTAAAGAAGGGCTAAACCAACGGTGATAATCTCGTCTCATAATCTAATCTTTACCTCACAAATTCTACAATGAAGGGTCCTTCATTCTCATCTACTGACAACAACGAATAAACAACCTTATTTCTATCAATGACGAACAATAAGATCTGTTTTCTATATCGATAGAATCAAACATCTCCTTGCACGGCACGGCCAGCTGGGTAAAGGGTTATCAACCTATTTTGCATAGTATAGGCTGAACATACTCTGTATTGTATCATAAATATCGTCAGACAATAATTTTTAACCTATTCTTCGCCCATTTGATCAATTAGATGTAAAATGTACCATCATTGTTGCTTATTTTTTAAAGGAGATCGACTTATGTCATCGGAACAAACAGTCAATCTATTGGTTTTAGCTAGTTATTATAAAGGGGTGCCCTTTTTAGAGGAAGCACACCGACAAGGGGCTAATGTCTATTTTCTCACTCGCGAAAAGATGAAAGATGAGAATTGGCCAGATGATGCGATTACTGAGCGCTTTTTGATGCCCAAACTGTCACAGTTTCCAGATATTCTACATGCAGTCAGCTACCTAACCCGCGATCGACAAATTGATCGGATTGTCCCCATGGATGATTATGATGTCCTTATCGCCGCCGCCCTCCGTGAACATCTCCGCCTACCCGGTATGGGCGACAGTGCCACACGCATTTTCCGTGATAAATTAGCGATGCGCGTCAAAGCACGCGAACTCGGCCTCCCCGTCCCTGACTTCATCCACGTCCTCAACCACCAACAACTACATCAGTTCAGCCAAACCGTCCCCGCCCCTTGGGTCCTCAAACCACGCACCGAAGCCGGCGCCATGGGCATCAAAAAAGTCCATAATGCTGATGAACTGTGGCAACGTGTCAACCAACTAGGTGATGAACAATCTGGTTTCCTTCTCGAACAGTTTGTCCCTGGCGATATCTTCCACGTTGACTCCATCACCCATAATGGAAAAGTCGTCTTTACCTCAGTTCAAAAATATGGTCGGCCACCGATGAATGTCGCTCATGATGGGGGCGTGTTTATCTCTTATACGCTCTCACGACAAGATGATGATTATCAACCGCTTGTCGATTTCAATGAAGAGGTCATTTTAGGCCTCGGCATGCACAATGGCGTCACCCACACCGAATTCATCAAAGCCCACGCTGATGGCAAACTCTACTTCTTAGAGACCGCCGCCCGCGTCGGCGGCGCCAGCATCGACCAACTCGTCGAAGCTGCCTCTGGTCTTAATTTGTGGGGCGAATGGGCTCGTCTCGAAATCGCTCTGGCCCAAGGTAAACCGTATGAACTGCCAACGATTCGTCAAGATTATGCCGGCATCTTGGTTTGTTTAGCCAAACAAGAATACCCGGATATGTCCGCCTATTCAGCCCCAGAAGTCGTTTGGAAGTTAGATAAAAAACAACATGCCGGTCTGATCGTGGCTAGTAATGATGCCGACCGTGTCCACCAGCTAATTAATGAGTATAGCCAACGCTTCGCTCATGATTTCTTGGCCGTTGCCCCACCTTTGGATAAACCACCCGAATAGTACTAATCGCTTAATTGTATTTACGCTTTCTACGTTATAATCAATTGTTGTTGATTATTATCAGTACGTTAGCAAAATTTGAATATAATTGCGTTTGGTAACGGCCGTTAACCGTTACTCACCAAGGAGAATTAGCCATGGGCGAATGGCTCGACTACTACACTTATGCTCACTATCATCCCCATACTGGCGGTCGGCCTCATACCGTCGTCGGTAATATGAAGGCGTCCCCCCGCTTTTGGAGTCCCCAACTCGAAAACCACCGCGACCTCCTCGTTTACTTGCCTCCATCCTATAAACATAGCGACAAACGCTACCCTGTCATCTATATGCATGATGGCCAAAACCTGTTTGACGCCGCCACCTCCTTCTCTGGCGAATGGCAAGTCGATGAAACCATGGAAATGTTAGCCCGTGAAGGGGTTGAAGCGATCGTCGTTGGTATCCCCAATGCTGGCCGTGACCGTCTTGACGAATACAGCCCCTTCCATGACAAACGAATTGGTGCTGGTGGTAAAGGTAAAAAATATATCGAATTTATCACTGAAACGATCAAACCCCATATCGATAAAAGCTTCCGCACCAATCCTGAACGTGACGCAACTGGCATCCTCGGCTCATCAATGGGCGGCTTAATTAGCCTCTACGCCTTCTTCGCCTTCCCCAAAACATTTGGTTTCACTGGCGTTATGAGCCCCTCACTCTGGTTTGCTGATGGTGAAATCCTCAAATTCATCGATAAAACGTCCTATAATCAAGGTCGTATCTATCTAGACGCCGGTAGTCGTGAAATGGGAGGCTCGCGTATCGACACCCGTCGTCGCGCCAACTCGCGCCGCTATTATGCCCGCGTTCGTCGTCTTCATCGTAAACTTTATAAAAAAGGATACTTCCCCCGTCGTCAACTGCTCTACGTTGAACAAAAATGGGCCCATCACACCGAAGCGGCTTGGGCTTATCGCTTACCTGACGCCCTTCGCTTTCTTATCCCCCAAACAGAACCAACACCTACCTCCTAAACATTGATCAAGCCTCTAGACAGAAAGTAGCAATTATAGTAAACTGACACCAATCTTCAATTCTCTATGACCCTACGAGACTGATGATAACTAATTTCCGTTTAGTTTGGAAATGACAACTATTGGTTTACTATCCTGCACCTTAATTAAGGAGGTCTCCCCATGAAAACCCCGTCGCGTCAACTATTTTTAACGCTCGCAACTCTGATTGGTATCACCATATCATCTCTATTTATCTGGCTATCATCAGTCCAGGCCCAACAAACAACCCCACCTCGGCCCCCAGCCCCCTCAAACTTAATCATTAAAAACGCCCCCAACACCCTCAATAACACCAGTGGTGTCAACGAAGTCGTCTGGGTCAGCCCCAAAAACTTATGGAGTAGTGGTGTCGCTTGGGGCGATATCGACGCCGATGGTGATCTTGACCTCGCTGTCAGTAATCAATACGCTGAAAATCAAATCTTTCGTAACGATGGCCGCGACCAAAACGATTTTTATACCTTTGCCCTCAGTTGGCAAGCACCTTCAACCCATACCACCAGTAGCCTCGCCTTCGGCGACCTAGATGGTGATGGTGATCTTGACCTCGCCGTTGCCAATGCCAATGATTACAATCAAATCTACATTAACCAAGGTGGCGCTCAAGGTGGTACCATGGGCTCCTTTGCCCTCGGCTGGGAAGATACCTTCCCCTACGACACCACCGCTATCGCCATTGGCGATATGAATGGTGACGGTATTCTCGACTTAGTCACCGCCACCAATGGGGAACAACTTCTACTCTATACCAATGAACTGCCCAACGCCGGCGTCGTCGATTTTTCAGTTTCAACCATCTCCATCTTCCCTGACCATAACACCGATGTCGCCCTCGGTGACCTCGACCGTGACGGTGACCTCGATGTCGTCGTCGCTAACCTCAACGCCGTTAATGTCGCTTACGTCAATATGGGCGGCGCCCAAAATGGGACGCCCGGCACTTTTGCCGAGGCTTGGACCACACCAGCTAATATCGCCACCAATAGCGTCGCCCTCGGCGACGCCAACAATGATGGCAACCTCGATATCGCCTTTGGTAACGCCAGCGGCCATACCAACACCATCTACTTCAATGATAAATTTAACTTCGCCAATAGCAGCTCCTTTAACTTTTACCTCGGCTGGCAATCAACCGAAACCAATAACACCACCAGCGTCGCTTGGGGCGACCCAGATAACGATGGTGACCTCGACCTCGCTGTCGGCAATGGGGGCCAAACCAATCGACTCTATCAAAATGATGGCCAAGGCCAGTTCACCTCACTCCTGCTCGACAATGACCGCAAACGTACCTCGGCCATCTCTTGGGGAGACATGGATGGCGATGGCGATGTTGACCTCGCTGTCGTCAATGATAACAATCAAGTCAATCAAATCTACCAAAATAATTATGGGCGTACCCTCCTCCCCTCCCCCGATCCCATCGATGCCGCTGGTGGCCAATCATCAGCCACTATTTTTGGCGATATCGACAATGATGGCGACCTTGACCTCATCATCGGTAACTATCAAGAAGATAACCATGTCTACTTTAATAATGGTGGCGGCGACTTCACCCTAACCCCCGCAGCCCTCCCCAATGAAGATAATGCCACCCGCGCCCTCGCCCTCGGCGATGTCGATAATGATGGTGACCTCGACCTCGCCGTCGCCAATGACGGCGCCCCCAACCAACTCTTCCTCAATGATGGTTGGGGCTTCTTTACCGAAGAACCGTTCATGCTCACACTCGATGCCTATAATACCTATGATATCGCTTGGGGTGATGTCGATGGGGATGGTGACCTCGACCTTGTCGAAGCCAATTACGGCCAACCTAACTACCTTTATATCAATCAAATTTCTGAAGGGTTCCTCTACTTTGAATATGGTCTGTTTGATAGCTCCAATAGCCCCAGTCGCAGCATCGCCTGGGGCGATGCCGACGCCGATGGCGATCTCGACCTCGTTGTCGGTAACTGGAACGACGTCAATAAACTATTCATTAACCAATTCGCTGGTAACAATATCGAGGCCCCCACATTTACCAGTCGTAACATCTCTGGTGATACCAAAGCCACCACCGATATCAGCTGGGGAGATGCCAATAACGATGGCAATCTCGACCTGCTCGTTGCCAATAGCAACGATGTCAATCAGCTTTTCTTCAATAACGGGGCCGGTAACTTTAATGCCGCCAACCTCAGCACAGATACCAAAAACTCAACCAGTGCCGCTTGGGGGGATGTCGATGGGGATGGCGACCTCGACATTATCGTCGCCAACACCCAATCGGAACCAAACCAGCTCTTCATTAACCAACTCGGCGCCCAAGGTAGCAATATCCCTGTTTTTGAAGCACAAACGTTGCCCGATACCTCTTGGACCCGCCATGCTGCCTGGGGCGATGTCGATCGTGATGGCGATCTGGATTTAGCCCTCGCCAATTGGGGCATCAACGCCCAAGCCAGCCAAATCTTTATCAACAATTTGCAAGGCAACAGCAGTTTGCCCAACAATGTCCCCTCCGTTTACATTCATCCCTTTGCCCAAAATATCGCCTCTGGCTATGCCACCCCTATCATCATTAGCGATACCTTGGTCCCTATCTCCTATACCCTCTACGACCGCGATGGTGACGCCGCCGGCCGCGTCGCCATGTATTACTCCTTTAATGGTGGTGGCCAATGGTTCCCCGCCCAAGCCAGTAACGATACCAACACCACCAACCTAGAAACCCTCGCTCAACCAGTCGCCAACCCTGACTACTACATCGCCTCGGCTGGTATCCCCCTCACTGTTAATGCCCCTGGTGTTATGGGTAATGATATCGGTTTACGCGCCACTCTCCTCAATTTGCCCTCAATGGGTGATTTATCCTTCCGCATTGACGGCAGCTTTATCTTCACCCCCACCGGTATGGGCCCAGGCATGTCCACCTCCTTTACCTATCTAACCAGTAATGGCGGACTTTTATCCGCCCCCACCACCGTCTTTATCGATGTCGTCGCCAATACCGCCCCTATCGCCACCGATGATTATTATTTTGTAGAATCACCTGAAACGCTTGTCGTTGGCGTACCGGGTGTCCTTATTAATGATTTTGATGCCGAGGGCAATGATATCACCGCCCAATTCATCCCCCCGATACCCCCTCCTCCAGGCATCTTCAATCTCAACAACGATGGTAGCTTCACTTACCAACCACCCTTAGAATTCTCTGGTCTTGTTAGCTTCACCTATCGAGCCACCGATGGTTTATTGCCGTCACCAGAAACCACTATCTATATCAGTGTCACCGCTGCCAGCTTCTACGAAGATTTCGAATCTGGCTTGACCGATTGGACTGCGGATGGTCTATGGACAACCACCTCTGAATCAACTTGCGGCACTACCATCGCTCCCTTCCCCAGCTCTTCACAAGCCGCTTATTACGGCGACGGCGATTGTGACTATGATACGGGTGCCCAAACAGCCGGTACTCTCAAATATAACAATCCCATTCCCATTCCGCTTAATACCAACTCCATGCTCTCCTTTATGACTTATGAGTCCACCGAATGTAGCGGCGATTGTGATTGGGATAACCGCTATGTCGAAGTATCAACCGATGACATTAATTGGCAAACCCTAGGCGAACTGACTAGCGAAGGGTTCTGGTATGAAGCCAACTTCGATCTCTCTGCTTACGCCGGCACTGATATCTATATTCGCTTTCGTTTCGATTCCGTCGATGACGTCAGTAACGAATATCTTGGCTGGTTTATCGATGATGTCACAATCGAAAGCGGCAACAATCTAGCTACCTTGGCCCCCAAACAAGCTGACACTACCACCAATCTCTACGACAATCCCGCTCCCATCATCGACTTCATCCCCCTCGGCATCACTCACGTCTACACCTGGGACACCTTTGCCAGCGGCTTCTTCGGCCAATCCGATAACGTCCTCCTCCGCTTTGAAGTCTACCCCCAAAATTCCGCCCTCACCCTTACCTATCGCTACACCAGCACCGTCGCCGGCTCCTACCAACGCCCCTTCGTCAGTGCCAGTAACCTCCCTGCCCGCATCCGTGGCACCCAAATCCAAGTCAAATCAGATACCCCTATCACCATCACCATCCCCGCCGAATCAAATGCCCTCGCCCACCTTGCCTTTGAAGAAGGCTCTGGCACCACCACCACCGATATCACCGGCAATGGGTATGATGGTTCATTAGGCACAGGTGTTAGCTGGAGCAGTGCCACCCCTCTCACCTACAGCAACCACGCCCTCGCCTTCGCCGGCGGCCAAGCCTCTCTCCCCCTCGCCAACAGCAGTGACCTCGACAGCGACACTTTCGCCGTTTCCATGTGGGTTAAAGTCTCCCAATTCAATACCACTTGGCAAACCCTCATCGCCAAAGGGGATAACTCTTGGCGTCTCCATCGCTACCAAGATACCGGCACACTCAGCTTTGGCACAACCAGTTTCGATGCTTATAACAACCGTTATGACTCCGATACCTACGCTTATACCAATATCAATGATGGCCAATGGCACCATATCGCCATTGTCTACAACCATCAAGAAAAGCTCCTCTACATCGATGGCGCCCTCGAAGGGTATGATTATGATTATAATCCCCTTAACCAAACAACAGCGGCCGTTCACATCGGCAACAATGTCGATAAACCGGCTCGTGGTTTCAACGGTTTCATCGATGATGTCCGCTACTTCGATCGGGCCTTAGACGATCTCGAAATCAGCCAACTAGCCGCTGGGCAAGATCTACAACCACAACCAGACACAACCGTCATCCCCGCCGGTAGCCCCGCCCCGAATGCCATTGTCTACCGCTTACCAGCCGGAAACAGCGTTGGGGCCACCCCCCTAGCCGCCAGCAATGGCATCCCCTATCGCACCAATAACGATGGCATCCTCCAAGGGCGTGGTCAAATCAACATCAGCGACACCCTCTACGCCCTCCTTCCCATTAGTCACACCCATTATTACACGTTGTATCATAGTAGTGGTACCCCCACCACCATTGGTGTCGATGGCACACCCGTCTCCCAACCAGGCTTACAAACCCTCAACGTCAGTAGCGTCAACCCCCTCATCCTTTTTAATCTCGATATCTCCCTCGAATGGGACGCCCGTAACGATTACACCTTCCTCGCTGATCTCGAAGAAGCATTAACCGAAAGCTCGGCCATCCTCTTCGACGTCAGCGACGGCCAAATGGCCCTCGGCAACGTCCGCGTCTACCAAGAACGAACCAACTGGCTCAGCGCCGATATCGCCCTCTACGCCAACAGCAGTCTCCGCCCCACCGCCAATATGGGCGGTGTCGTCAATGAATTCACCAACGATATCATCAGCCCCACCAAAACGATCACCGATGCCTATCTCCCCGGCCAAATCCGCATGGGCCCCACCTGGGACCCGTACGGCCAAATCAATGTCGACCTCGGCCAAGAATGGTGGCGCGCCCTCGCCCATGAACTCGCCCACTACCTCCTCTTCCTCCCCGATAACTACATCGGCCTCCAAGATGGCGTCCTCCGCTCCACCGATTGCCAAGGCAGTTTTATGACCAACACCTCCGATGATAACTATAGCGAATTCCTCACCAGTGCTGATTGGACCGGTGACTGTTTGCGCACTGTCGCCCAACTAACCACCGAACGGGACGATTGGACCACTATCACCAACTTCTACCCCATGATCACCCCCCGTAGCAACAGCGGCCCGTCCGCCCAACCACTCTCCCTCGTCAATGTTAATCTCGTCGCCCCCGCCGCCACCGCCACCACCATTCCCGTTCGCAATTATGACCTCCGCGACGCCGGCACCGGCTCCCTCCTCCCCCTGCGCCGCGCCCAAGGGTATCTCCTCAAAGCCAATGCCAACACCGCTGACCTCACCGATGATACCATCCTCAATTTAGGTAAAACGAGCGGTAGTGGTGACCGTATCAAAGTCCGTGGCGCCGAAACCGGCGATCGTGTCTGTATCTTCGATAGCAACAGTAATCGCCTCGGCTGTGTCGCCGTCACCGCCCAAACCACCTCCGTCTCCCTCGACCAAATCAGTAGCTGGCAACCACAAATAACGGTCACCCCCCTCACCTCCCGCACCTTCGCCATCACTGTTGCCCAATCGGTCCCGTCCGGCAATCTCAATGTCCAAGTCGTCCCCGATTTCCCCCACCCACTAACACCTACGTTACAGATTTCGCCGTGGGCGGCGATGACGGCCGAGGCCGGCAACATGACCTTCACCCAACAAATCACCCTCGACTACCCCTCCTTCTCCGGTATCGTCCGTGTCTGGGAACCAGGTAGTTCACCTGCCCTCGAAAATATGACCCAATACTATCTCAACGCCTCTGTCTGGAGCGGTAACATCCGTGGCTGGGGCGGCAACATCCGTGGTTGGGGTGGTAACATCCGCGGCTGGGGCGGTAACATCCGCGGCTGGGGTGCTCCCATGGTCTCCGGCGATGGGCAAGTTAGCATCCTCAACAGTCAAGACCCCTTTGGCGATACCGGTACTGGTGCCTTACAAGCATTAAGCACCCCCCCCAATAAACCAAGTTGGCTGACTTTGGTCGGTAGCGCCTATCGTCTCACCCCACAAAGTAACTATACCCAAACCGTATCCCGTACCGTCGCCTTCCAATACCTTCAACGGGAAGTCCCCGATGGGTACGAATTCGCCCTCAATGTTTACTATCTTCCTGCTGGCAGTAATGAATGGCTACGGCTTAATACCAATATCGATACCGACGAGAATCTGGCCACGGCCGCCATGCCCACCGCCAATGACGGTATCTACGCCCTCATGGCCACCGTCCCCCTCCCGCAATTCAGCACTGGCTGGAACTTGTTCGGGTATCCCATCCCCGAAACCCGCCCCATCACCACCGGCCTCGCCTCGATTGACGGCGCTTACACTTCCGTCCAAACCTACGACCCCGGTGCCAACAACTGGAATTTGTACGATACCACCGTTATCGACAACTATCCGCAATATGCGTCGTTGGTTAATAACTTGACGGCATTGGAGTTTGGCCGAGGTTACTGGATATACGCCACCGAAAACATCACGCTCTACACTGGTGTACCTAGTAACAATTTGGCCGGCCCCACCATGCTCGAGTTCCCCCCAGCCCACTACTATGGTCCCATCAACGCCACCACCAGCTACACACCAGTCGCTGGTGACACTATCACCGCCATGATCGGTGGTGTCCTCTGTGGCCAAGGCGAAGTCGTCACCCACAATGCCAGTTTAGCCTACATCATCCAAATCAAATCTGATACGGGTGATGGTTGTGGACTTGATAGCCAACCCATCACTTTCTATCTCCAAGGGCAAGAGTTAGCCGGCGCCAGCACTGGTTGGAACAATAGCCAAGCCAACTATCATCCTCTCACCGCCGCCTTCCCCGCCGTCACGCCACCACTCGCCCCCACCGCCACCAATAATGATGCGATTGATTTCAGCTGGCCGTTAGACAATGCCAACTGTAGCTACACCCTCTATCAAAACGACGCCCCTTACTTCGATCCCGTAGCCGATGGCACCCCCCTCGGCACCTTCAGCCACACCACCAACCTCTACACCTACCCCGGCAACGCCAATCAAGCCAACTACTTCATCCTCGCCGCCGATAACTGCAATAACAGTTCCCGCGCCTACAGCCAAGAAGTTGGTCAGTTTAAATACAGTATCACCTCTGGCTCCTAAATAAAAAAAGGTGACGGGAAGCAGTTCCCGTCACCTTTTCTTTCTCTAATTTGACTACTCCTAACCCCTTAACCAACCATCTCCCCCTCCCACAAAGCCACAATCGACCGATTAATCAATACTTCTCCCAAAAACCGCTCCCGATCCGCTACATCACCCAACTTATTCGCCCGCTCCTGCAACAGCTCATACGCCTTCTGCAGATAAGCACGCGCTTCTGTTTGCTGTTCCCCATCATCTCCCGCCTGCAAAACCTGATAAATTGTCAAATATGCCCGCAACGGATGCTCCAACTTATCCAAATCCCCATCCTCTGTCTGACTCCAAGCCAATAAGGCGGCAATATGTGCCTGCGCCGACGCAAAATCACCCACTCCCTGCGCGGCCGCCGCCAAACCAGCGACCCCATCCATCGCCATCTCATTCTGCCCAATCCGTTCCCGTAACGCAACCGCTTCCCGATACGCTTGTTCCGCCTCGGCCCACAACCCCAACCCCAACCAAGTATGCCCCAAATACGCCAACGCACACCCCTCCGTATGCTGATCCCCCACTTGCCGCGATAAACGCAACGCTTCCTGACCATAACGACGCGCCGCTTCATACTCACCCAAATTAGCATGCACCAAGGCTAAATTACTAAACGCAATCCCCTGCCCCTCAACATCCCCTACCTCTTCACACACAATCTGCGCTTCTTGTTGGCACTTCACCCCTAAATCATATTGACCCAACTCTTCATACACAACCCCCAAATTACCCAACACCACCGTCTCTCCATGCCGAAAGCCAATCGACCGGCACACCTGCAACGCTCGCATCAACAACGTTTTCGCTTCAACATAATCACCAATATAAATATTAATCGAGCCTAAACTCGTTAATGCCCCCGCTTCCCCTTTCCGATTATTATTTTCTTTAAAAATCTCATACGCTTTTTGAAACGAGTCAATGGCCGATTCACGATTGCCAACGTACATATTGCATGTGCCCATATCCAACAAACTATCCGCCACCACGCTCATCTCGTTCTCTTGTCGGGCTAATTCAATCGCCGTTTCTAAATGAGTCAAAGCATCTTCAAAAGCACCTTGCGAACGTAATAACCGCCCCCAAATCAAATGGGCCTGCGCCTCGGCCACCTTATCCCCCACCACGCCCGCCTCCGCAATCGCTCTTTGCACCGCCGCCACCCCCATCTCGACATCATTCGTCGCCCGCTCATAATGCGCCCGCCGCAACGCCACCTGCGCCCGCAAGGCCGGCTCCCCAATCTCCTCAGCCAACTGCTCTAACTGCTCAATATCCGCAACTTGCGCCTCCCGCTGTCCCATCCAATCATACAGTTGCTCCCGCGCTAACAATAAACGTACCCGCTCGGCCGCATCCGCCGCCGCTGTCAAAGCCAATGCCCGCGAAAAATACCGCTCCGCTTCATAATTCGCATACTGCCCCCGCGCCTGCTCCCCCGCAATTGTCACATAACGGCGCTCTTGAACCACATTACCCGCATGTTGCCAATGATACGCCAATAAACTAAAGTAGGGCGCCAAGGGGCTATCTAATTCCAACGTCTCCGCCCCATCTCCAAACTTCTGCTCATACGCTAACGCCACCGTCTCATGTAAATCCCGTCGCTGTGAGAAAAGTAACGTATCATATAACACCTCTTGCGTCGCGCTATGAATAAATATCAGAAACAGATCCGATTCCTTATACAAAAACTCCTTGCCAACTAACAATCCTAATACTTCTTGCAACTGCGTTTCTTTTAACTGATTAGGATGCGCTTGCCCCAAAACTTCTATGTGAAATTGCCGCCCAATCACGCTCGCCACTTTTAAAACCAACTTATCCATCTCTGGTAAATGATCGACTCGCGATAAAATCGTGCTTTGCACCGAGTCAGGCAAATTGAGCGCCCCCGCGGTTAACGCCGCCTGCGGCGCCAACACCCACGCATCATTTTCCCGCTTCAAACTATTTGTATTTTGCAAACGCGTCACAACTTCATCATTCATCTCCCACCGCGCCCGCTCTTCCCGATAAATAATATCCCCCTTCTCCAATAAAGCATCAACCAACTCTTTCGTAAAAAATGGATTGCCATGCGCCAATCGATCTAATAAAGAGATGACCAACGGGGCCACATCACCAGGCAATTGCGGATTAATCAACGATTGCAACGTATTCATCTCTAATGACGGTAACACGATATGATGATGATAGGCAAAATCAGTCAGTTCCGGCGCAATCGGCGCTTTATTTTCACTATTAGGCCGATGGGTTACGACTAACATCAAAGGAATATGGCTAATCGCCCGGGCCAAACCCAAGGTCAACTGATGAGACATCTCATCTTGCCAATGAATATCTTCAATTACAATCAGTAATGGCTGTTTGTTAGCCATCTGCTGAATCATATCAACAATTAACGCTTGTAACGATTCCTGCCGCAATTGTGGTGTAAAGGTTGCCGTCACCTCATTATCCGGCAATGGTAATGTGAGCAAATCACCCAACAACGGCCACCGTAATGACCAATCCCCCTCGGCCGGCTGTAAATTCATCACAAATTCCACCTGATCAGCCATAAACTCAGCCAAACTTTGCCCCACCACCGGCTCCAACGGCAAATCTAATAAATGCCGTATAATTTGCGCCCACGGATAATAAAGCGTATCCCGACTAATTCCTTGGCACAAACCAGCCGCCACTTTCCAGCCAGACGTTTGCACTTGTTGGCTGAAAACGGCCGTCAAATGGCTCTTCCCCACCCCCATCGGTGCCTCTAACCGCATCAACTGCCCCCGCCCCTCGGCCACCAACGCCCCCGCCTCACGCAACCGCCCCAACTCCAGCTCACGTCCCACCAATGGTGACTTATAATAATCTAACAACGCCTGCGCCGATACCGCCCGCGCCCCCACCACTTCCGCCACCGGCAACGGCTCTGCCCGCCCCTTCACCATAACCGTCCCCAAACTGTTAAACTTATACGTATCCGCCGCAATCTGCTGAATCCGATGATGCACCAAAATCTGACCCGGTTTCGCTTTCCCCATTAGCCGCGCCGACATATTAACTTGATCCCCCATCGCCCCAAATGTGCTCCGTACCTGCGCCCCGCACGCCCCCGTCCACACCAACCCTTGGCTAATCCCAATCTGAACCGCCCCCACAAACGCAAACTGCTCCGGAATATCACGCAAAGCTACCGCCGCCGCCACCGCCCGCGACGCATCATCCGCATGTGCCCGCAACGCGCCAAAGGCGGCATACACAAACGACCCTTTATCTCCAATCGTTAACTGAATCAACGACCCTTCTAACCCATCAATAATCCGTTGTATCCACGTTAAATAACCATCCAACTTCTCGCCCGCGTTTTCATCCTGATCGTAATCAATCCCCCCAAAGCGCAAAAATAACGCCGTTACGGGACGTAATTCCCCTAAAAAGTCACTACCGCTTTGCAAACGCTCAAAAACAGGTTGTAGCGCCCACGAAGCAACTTCAGCAACAGGTAAAGCGGCGGCCGGCACCGCCGGCCACGGCGTGGCCGCCACCGCTTCCCGCAACCTGCCCACCACCGCAAACCGCTCACCATCCGCTTCCCGCCAACTAGCAATTTCTACCAAATCAGCCAAGGCCACCGCCACCTCTTCACTTAACACCACATCCCCCGTTTCCGCCTGATGCTCCGCCGCCGCCATCCGCTCTAACGTTTTCCCCGCCAACGCATCCATCCGCTGAATCTTGGGATCTCCCACTGTAAACCGCCGCGCTGTCCCTCCTGCCACCGCTACTTTGATGCTGAGATTAACGGCCGTTCCCCCCGGCGTATACACCGTCGCAAACGCTAACATCGCCTTCTGCATCGCCAACGCACACGCTACCGCCCGTTGATACGCTAGCCCCTGCCACGCCGCCGGTAATAAAAATGTCTCATCAAACCAACATGTTATCGCATCCCCCGCAAACCCAATCACACTCCCCCCATATTGATGTAATTCCGCAATTAAAGCATCATATACCGGATTTAATTGACGTAAAACCTCTTCCGCTCCCCGTTTCCGCCCTAACTCTTGCGCCAACGCACTCGTTAACGGTGTAAAACCAGAAATATCAGCAAACAATGCCGCACCGGTCACTCGATTTGGCATTTGCAAGCCACGCCATAACGCTTGGCGATGATCCATAGGCATAAATATTTCTAACGCTTTCATTATCCCTTAAGTATACCCTCTTTTTTCTATCTACGTAAAATCAGGACTGTTTCCCTTAATTATGATCAATTCCTTGCAACCTTCTCCAAAAACTAGCCAAATCCTTTATAGATCAGTAGAATCTAATAGCAGTAGTTGACGAATAATCTTAAACCGTCTATACTTATGACGCGATGCGCCATAAAAAACGGGACGGTTTTATCAAGTAAGGAAGTAAACCATGCGCTCCAGTGATGACTTCAAAAACCGAAAGGTAATTAGTGTCTCCGATGGTCGCGATCTCGGTACGGTCGCAGACCTCTATATCGATTCAAATTTCTATTGGCTGACTGGCATTTACCTCAAAAGTGAAGGCCTTTTCCGCCGCCGTGCCATCCTCATTCCCCGTGATCGGGTTACTTTGTTCGGTGTTGATGTGATCTTGGTCGATGATAGTGATGCCGTAACCAATGACCGTGATCATGAAGAGGCTAAAAATTGGGTTCGCCTCAAAGATGTCACCGGGCGCACAATTGATACCCCTGGCGGCACTAAAATTGCCACCCTTAAATCTGTCTTGCTCGATGAGTCGGCCCGTGTTGTCGCTATCGAACTCGATAAAACCTATATCGAGGGGCCTATTAGCGATCATGGCTATGTCCCCCGTAACGCCGTCATCGATAGTGGCCATGAAGATGGTGGTATGACGGTTGATATTCATCTGGCCGAGCAATTAATGGAACAACCATTAACCCCTGCCGACCCAGATAATCCGATGACAACAACGACCGAACAACCTGCTTCATCCGCTGAACCAGCTCCCACAACCGAGACTGATAACAGCGACGAAGCTGAATAAACCAATCAAGCAGGTTATTTCCCCCTGCGCCAGGCAATTTGCCTTTTTATTGACATGTAAGGAGATTTTTTTATCATGACAACTACTATGGAACAAGAAGCCCTCGCTGGTGTTGGCTTCCAATTAACTGAAGAACACGAAATGATTCAAGGGTTAGCCCGTGATTTCGCCCGTAATGAAATGGCACCTAAAGCAGAACATTACGACCAAACACACGAATACCCTTGGCCTGTTATCAAAAAAGCGCAAGAAATTGGCTTAACCACCCTCAATGTCCCTGAAGAATATGGTGGCATGGGTCTGAGCCTCTTCGAAGAATGTCTCGTCGCTGAAGAGTTAGGCTGGGGCTGTTCCGGTATGGCTACCGCTATGGCTGTTAATGGGCTCGCTTACCTCCCCATCCGTATCGCTGGTAGTGAAGAACAAAAACAAACCTACGGCCAACGTCTCGCTAATGGGGATATGGCCGCCTACTGTCTCACTGAGCCAGAAGCTGGTTCCGATGTGGCCGGTATCAAAACCACCGCTCGTCGTGAAGGGGACCATTACATTCTCAATGGTAGCAAAACCTTTATCACTGGCGCTACCGTCGCTAAATTCTTCACCGTCTTCGCCTACACCGACCCCTCTGTCCGCTACAAAGGGATGAGCTGTTTCATCATCGAACGCGACTGGGAAGGTGTCAGTGTCGGCAAGCCGTTTAACAAGATGGGGCAACACGCCTCCGATACGGCCGAAGTGATTTTCGATAACGTCAAAGTCCCCGCCAGCCACATCCTCGGCGAAGAAGGGATCGGTTTCCTCATCGCCATGAAAGTGTTCGACAACAGCCGTGTCTCGGCCGCCGCTAGCGCCGTCGGCGTTGGCCGCCGCGCCTTCGAAGAAGCCCGTGACTACGCCAAAACCCGCCAATCCATGGGCAAACCGATTTGGCAATACCAAGCCATCGGCCACATGATCGCTGATATGTACATGGAATTGGAAGCGGCTCGCCTCCTCGTCTGGAAAGCCTCTTGGGCCCTCGATGCCAATGTCCCCAACACCTCGGCCGCCGCTTTCGCCAAAGCGTACGCCGCCGATACCGCCATGAAAGTGGCTAATAACGCCGTCCAAGTCTTTGGTGGCTATGGCTATATGGCCGAATATCCCGTCGAAAAATTGATGCGTGATGCCAAAATCTTCCAAATCTACGAAGGCACCAGCCAAATCCAACGGAATATCCTCGTCCGTGAACTGTTCCGTAAATAAACATACTTTTAGGGGCGACAACGTCCCTCTAATCTAAACAAAAAAAGCCCCGCTTTGGCGGGGCTTTTTCTATTGCTTAAGCACGCAATTAACTCATCATCGGATAACGGAAGATAGCCACCGCTAACTCATCATCTGGAATCTGGTCAGCTGGTACCAAATACACAGTCCCACCATTATCATGCGTCGCAATCGCCGCTTCATCAAGTAAATCAACATAACGCATCTGTTCTTCAGTCGATAAAGTAACATCATTACTCAGCGGATCATATTCGCCCCACACCGCTTCATGTCGAGCCACAAATAACGTCTCTATTTGACCATGGTGAGCTGCCGTGACGATCTGCTCAATATCGGCGGTCGCTTTGTTGTGCGCTTGGGCGGCGTAATATTGTTTAACGGCCGTTTTCTTCGCCTGCTCCCAATACGGCAACATTACCTCGCGCGCCTTCTCTAACAACTGCTCTTCCCGCAATAAATCGGGATTGCCATAAATCCCCGATGGCATTAAGCTCTTGTAATCTGATATCTCGCGATAAATCGATACCAAATAATCTACGCCAGCCAAAATCAACGGCACTGACTGCTCTTTGAGCTGTAACTGTAACCCCACATCAATCTGTCGACAATAACGACGTAGCTCTTCTTTAGCCACCTCTTTATTCGTCACCCCATGCCCATGATACATCACCCCACTAGCACCGACCCCCACCTTCTGCGCCATATGTCCTTGTAGCTGTTTTTCCGGATCGTCTAAATAAAGCACATCCGAAATCTGCCGTGGCATCTGCTCATGGATGGGCAATGCTGAAATCTCATACCGATTCCCCTCAAATAGCCGCACATCCTGCTGGCTAATAGCCAACACATAGAACCGTTCGCTATCATGCAATAACGGCAATAACGGCTTCAGATAAAAACTCTCCCCGATCTGCACTTGCGCCTTAACCTTCATCGGCAATGGATACGTCTCCCACACCTGCTGATCCAGAAATGCAACCATCCCCGTGCCCGGTTGCCATGGATAACCCCCTTGCTCTAGCTCCTTCTCCATCTGATACAGCGGCTGTAAATAATTATCAATGCTTGTCTCATCAAATGCTTCATACGCCCCCAATAACTCTTTAGCGTCCTGCACCAAATTCTTAAACCGAATCCGGTTATTATCATGGTGTATCGCTGGTAACGCCAGCGGCATATACAATGTTAAGCACGGATTTCCTTCATGAGCCATCAACTTATCAAATGTTTGTGTGGTTATCATTAACTTATTTTTTCCTTTTGTTAAACGAATCTCACTATCTATCTAAATCGAACGAATAGTTGTTACTGCCTGATCAAAATCTGTTAGGTCGCCAAAATACGTCCATAATGCTCATGTAATGCATTAACATACGCTTTACTAATTGGTAAATGAATATCATACTCCGGACTATTAGCAATCTGAGTTGAATTAAGATCAACATTTAGACATCTTTCAGCCCAATCAATGTAATTAATCCAATCTAAGGCCAATAATACCTTCTTCCCCGGCAACCAATTGCGCGTGTCTACAATCACATACCGAATTGCCCACGTCTCCATATCGATAATGAAATCTTCAACATGACCTATTTCATCATCTGGTGCACAAATCCGATACCCAGTCACTTCAGATACACTACGTAAATTAGGATCGAAATCTTCTCGATCTTCCACCTGCACGGCCACATCTTCATCTGTTTTGGTTATTGTGGCTGTGGGCACATCACTCTGACCATTACTACTATTATTGGCTATCTTCGTTGTCTCCGTTACCTTAGCCTCGGTGGCCGTGGCCAACATCATCGGTGGTTTAGGACTAGCATGCATTCGTGGCGCACCCCAATATGGTAACCAATTGTAATGTTTGAACAAATCAATCTCTTGTTGGCGTGACACGGGCTTATCCAAATCAATCGGCGGACTATCCTTAACCTCGGCCTGCGTCAAACTAACCGGAATCCGATCATAACCAAATTGCGGCGCCTCCATACTACCAGGATTAACTAACACACGACGCCCACTGAGCCAATTGCCTGTATTAACTACCAAATAACGGACTTGCCATGTTTGGTCATCAAAATACAAATCGACTAATTGCCCCACTTTGCCGTCAATACCTTGTAAAACGTAGCCTTTCAGATCGCTAAATCGACTTATCATATAAGCGTGAACACACTCCTTTGCGTTTATTTATTTTTTTCGTAAAAGTTTGGGTTGAGTTAAACACACCTTCATTATAAGCAATAGACACACCTTCAGCTATGTATCTATACATATATCTGAGATATATTTATGGTTATGTTCTTATTTATTGTTACAATAGATTATATGATTAATCTTTTTATCGTCCATCCTGCACGGTTAATCACCAGTTTGATGGGCTCCGTCTTAACGGAAGAAGCAGATATTTTTGTTGTCGGCAAGGCACACTCCATACAAGGCGCTTTAGAACGATTACCACAAACACCTTGTAATATGCTTGTTGTTGCCGCCAGCTTGCCAGATAATGGTGCTCTTAAATTAACGAAAATAGTCCAAGAACAATATAAAGAGATTAAAGTACTCGTCATCGGCCTCCCTGATCGCCAAAAGCTCATCCTTGAATATGTCATGGCTGGTATCGATGGTTATGTTCTGCAAGATGTCCCCATGGAACGATTACTTCATCATCTACGCGCCGCCCATGACGACGCCGCGTTAATCTCCCCCCAAATAGCGGCGGCCTTAATGAAACAAATTTCTGACCTAGCCCAAGTCACTTCTCAATATGAACTCAATCCTGACCTTATCGAATCACTCACCCCGCGTGAACGGGAAGTGCTCACCTTAATCGGTGACGATCTGACGAATCAAGAAATCGCCGATAAACTTTTTATTGAACTTGGTACTGTCAAAAATCATGTGCATAATATCTTAAAAAAGCTAGATGTCGACAATCGGCATGATGCCGCTAATTATCTTCCTTTACTAGAAGATGATAAAAACAGTCCTGAACAATAACATTTCGGTGGTATAATTGTTAGTTGGCTTAATGTAAGCCATATCTATTAACAATTACACCCCCATGAAATTTTTTAAGGAAAGTTATGAGTACAAACAACACACGCCCCCAACGCACACCACGTGAATACGCTACTTTGGTCGTGAAGGGTATCTGTATGGGTGCCTCTGATATCGTTCCCGGTGTATCCGGTGGCACCATGGCCTTTATCCTCGGCATCTACGAAGAGTTAATTGACTCCATTCGCGCCCTCGGCCAACCCTCCATCATCCAAAATATCCTCCAAAACATCCGCCAACAACAATGGCGTCAAGCCGAACAACTAATCAACTGGCCCTTCCTCGTCGCCGTCGCCAGTGGCATCTTCATCGCCATCCTCACCCTCGCCCCCAGCCTCGAATGGGTCCTCGAAAGCTACCCCGTCTACCTCTGGAGCTTCTTCTTCGGCCTCGTCCTCGCCTCGGCCGTTACCGTTAGCCGCCGCATCGATAAATGGTCCCCCCAACTTCTGGGCGGCGTCGCCGCCGGCACCCTCTTCGCCTACCTCATCGTTGGCCTCGTCCCCGCCCAAACCCCCGATAGCTGGTGGTTCCTCATCCTCAGTGGCGCCCTCGCTATCTCCGCCATGATTCTACCCGGCCTCTCTGGTGCTTTTATCCTCCTCCTCCTCGGCAAATACCAATTCGTCCTCAGCGCCGTCAATAATTTCGATATCGTCAGCATCGGCTTGGTCGGTATCGGTGCCGGCGTGGGCATCATCTCCGTCGCCCAAGTCTTAGGCTGGCTCTTCAACAAATATCATGATATCACCGTCGCCATCCTCATTGGCTTTATGGTCGGCAGCTTGCGCAAAGTGTGGCCGTGGAAAGAAGATGTCGCCTGGTTAATGGATATCAATAATGAATTCATTGTTCGCCACGGCGAACGCATCGTTACCCAACAAGAAAATTTATTCCCCCCTCTCGGCACCGACCTTGGCCAAGTCGCCATCGCTTTCCTCCTCGCCCTTGTCGGCTTCGGCTTGGTCCTTTTCATCGAATGGCTAGCCAACCAAGATTCCCATTAGGAGATAGTTATGACCTCTGCCAACCGTCGTATCCAAGCCGTTATCTTCGACCTCGATGACACCCTTATCAGTTGGGCCGAGGCTGGGCCGTGGCAAGAACGTAGCCCCATCTACTTTGGCCGCATCTACCACCGTCTGGCCGCCTATGGCTGTGACTTGCCTGATGAAGAGATCTTCATCAATAGCGCTTTGGCCACGATCAAACGCGCTTGGGCCGAGGCACGCCAAACCTATGTCGCCCCCGCTATCGGCACTATCGTCAAAACCTGTCTCGACTACCTTGGCATTAACTATGATGGCATCGATATCAATGAGCTCCTCATCGCCTACGGCTGGGGCCCTGTCCCTGGGGTCAAACTTTACCACGACACCCTCCCCCTACTCGCCGCCCTACGCGCCCGAAACTATAAAATCGGCTTAATCACCAACTCTGCCCTCACGATGTGGATGCGCGATGTCGAAATGTACCATTACGGCCTCATGCCCTACTTCGATGCCCGCATTACTTCTGGTGATACTGGCTATATCAAACCACACCCCCATATTTATCAACATATTCTCCAACTCCTCAATGTGCAGCCCAAAGAGGCTGTCTTTGTTGGCGATAACCCCGCCTTTGACATCCTCGGCGCCAACAACGCTGGCCTCACCAGCATTTGGATCGACCCCCCACACCTCAATCGTGACCTCGGCACAGTCAAACCAGACTTTACCATTCAATATCCCGGTCAGATTTTATCTATTCTTGACCATTTAGATTAAAGCAGGAAAAATTATGGATACCCCTATAGACAAAGAAAATATTGGTCGTAACGACCCTTGTTATTGTGGCAGTGGCCAAAAATATAAAAAATGTCATATGAAAGAAGATAAAGAGACGATGCGCGAACGGATCGCCGTCGACCGTGCCGCCGTCTGGCTCCGTCGCGATACGATTAAGTTCGCCCGTGACGAACGTTTCCATGAAGCCTTTGCCGCTGGCCTTCTCCATTACTGGAATGGACTCTACGATTTTGATACATTTGAAGAGATGAATGAAAATGAAGCCTTACGCTACTTCGACTGGTTCCTCTACGATTATCACTATACCAATCAAGAGGGTGAAGAACAACCACGTCTCCTCGATATCTATCACCAAGAAAAATATGATGATTTAAGCAGTGATCAGCAAAATGTCCTCGATGATTGGCGCAGCGCCGGCGCCGCCGGCGCCTATGAATTCCTCCGTGGCGAAGGCAACACCTTCTACCTCCGCGACTTTTTCACCGATGAAGAGGTAACGGCCCACTCCGCCGCTGGCTTTGCCGTCCTTGAACCAGGTGACCTCCTCCTCATCCGGCTCATCCCCTTCCACAAACGTATCCAATTCAGCACTACCGCCGCCTACATTCCCAAAGATGAAATTGGAGACTTGAAAGAGATGATGGCTGCGGCCAAAGAACAATATATGGCCGACAACCCTGATGGTGATCATGTCGACTTCCTCCGCCGCAATAACTACCGCATCATCCACCACGCCCTCAAAAAATCGGAAGAACAAGGGCGTTATCCCGTGGCTCGCCTCGACCCCGATCGTACCGACCGCTTAACCCAAGCGGCCGTTAAACGCATCACCAAGTTTGTTCGCTAAACTTATTTAGCGAAAGCCACGACCGACCGCCTCGGCCACGGCCGAGGCGCGACGCATCAAATCAGCCATCTCACTAAGCGGCAACGCCTGATCCGCATCCGATAACGCCTCTGCCGGCGCATGGTGACACTCCACCAATAACCCATCCGCCCCCGCCGCCACCGAGGCCAATGCGGCCCTAACGACCAAATCAGCCCGGCCAGTGCCATGACTGGGGTCCCCAATCACCGGAAAACCGGTCGTCTGCTTAACCAAAGCAATCCCGTTCGTATCCAACGTGTTACGTGTCGCCGTCTCAAAGGTGCGAATCCCCCGCTCACACAACATAATTTGATCATTACCCCGACTATGAATATGCTCCGTCGCCTTTAACCATTCATCAATGGTTGACATAAACCCCCGCTTTAACATCACCGGTTGCCGTAATTCACCCGCCGCCCACAACAATGGATAATGCTGCATATTACGGCTCCCCAACTGAATGATATCCGCATATTGCGCCACCAAATCGATATGGTCAACGGCCAAAGCTTCCGTAATCACCAACATATCAAACTCATCCGCCACCGCTCTTAAAATCTCTAACCCTTCCTGTCCCAGCCCTTGAAAGCTGTGCGGTGAGGTGCGTGGCTTAAACGCCCCACCCCGCAACACCGTTACCCCCTGCCGAGCTAATTCTCGGGCAATAATGCGGGTTTGCTCATAACTTTCAACTGAACATGGGCCAGCCATCATGACAACATCAGCCCCACCAATAATGGGCTGATGGGGGCGGCCGAGGGGGATTTGATTCGTTTGCTTAGGGGCGGTCACAGTAAAAACGCCATTGGCGGGGGACAGGGTCATAGTAAAAACCTCACTTCACTATCGAAGCACAGACAAGTTTCACAACTTTCAAAATATTTTGAAAGTATTGTAGCAGAAAAAAGCCCCATTTTCAATACCCCCACCCCAACTTAATAGACTGTAAACTAAATAATCTAGAACGCCACCGTCACAACTCACCTTATTCACAAATAACCTGCATAACCCTAATCTTACCTCTAAATCAACAAAAAAATCCCCAAAACCCCCAAAATCCGCGTCAAAAACCACCAAACCTTACCCTTAAACATAATCACAGTAGCAAATTTCAGATTACTTTGTTTACACTCTATTAAACGGCATATTTTCAAGATCAAATGTCGAGATTATTTAGTTGAATACACTTACCGTATCTCGTACTCAATCACCACAATGTTACGCGGAAAATCAACCCGATTCAATACAGTCCCATTCGCCGCAAACCAATCAATCGCCGCCTGACTGGCCGGCCGATTCGTCGGATGATCAAGATAAACCAGCCAAATTCGCTCACCAGCTTGATGGCCAGGCGCGCCCTGAGCATAGGCGGCCAAATCAGACCCGCGATAAGGGGGTAACTCAGGCTGCTCATAATAATCAAACGATTGCACAATCCAAGCTGGTGTCATAATAATCTCATCACCAGCCTCGGCCGCTGCCACAATATAATCCCGCGCCCCCCGCCAATCCTCAAACGAAGGGCCGAAAACAGGCACCAACGCCGCTACCCCCGTTAAAATCAATAAACTTTTCGTTAACAACGGCCGTTCCCAATACACAATCGCCCCCCCAACCATAAACAAAAAGGGAAAAACAAAAACCAACAACTGCCGCCGAATCGATAACCCATAAGGGATCGCCCCCCCAATCGTTACCGCCACAAAACCAATAATAAGCAACCCACTCACCACCGGCAACAACCGCTGACCTACCGTCAACAAACGTGGTTGCCACCAAATAAGCAACCAGAGTAATATCCCCGCCCCGAAGATGGTGGCGCCGCCCGCCCCCGCTACCATCAATATCCCCCGCAAATCATTGGTCAAATCAATCCCTATCGCCGGTAATATCGGCCAATTAAACACCCCCCCTCGGCCCAACTGTATCTGCATATACGGCCACCATTGACTCAATCCCACCACAATAATTATCTGCGCCAACAACCACCGCCCTAAACGGGTTAATGAACGGCCGTTGCCATGCCACAACACCCAAAAAAAGCTTAACTCTAACCCCCACAAAGCCAATGTCGGATACGCCGTTAATAACCCCAACAACGTCGCTACCCCAAACCCAACCACATCTAACCAATTATCCCCATAAAGCAAACGGGCATAAAACAACAAAGACGCTCCCCAAAAAAGGGTCACCGGGCCATACATGCGCGCTTCACGCCCATACCACACAAATAATGGCGCTAACGCAAACAGCGCCGCCGTTATCAATCCCCACCGCGGCTGATTGATGGTGCGACCAGTCAGCCAGATGAGGGGGATGGTGAGGATGCCAGCGATGGCCGAGGGTAAACGCAACCACGTTTCACTATCGTCTACCCGCATTAAATAATGAAATAACAGATAATAAAGCGGCGGATGCTGATCGTCAGGTACCCCTTCACTCAATAACTTTAGCTCCGGTGCCAATCGCCACGTATAAATCTCATCCGTCCAAAAACTAGCACTATCTAAATTAAACAAACGCAATAACGCCCCTACTCCGATAATTAATAAAATAAAACGAACTTGTTCTGAAATCTGTATATTTTTCTTCATCGACACCTACTACCAGACTGTTTTTCAATATAAAACTGATTTAAAGTTAACTGGCCAACACCAACAAAAGCGACCTCCACAGTCACATTTTGCTCACCTGTTAATATAAACGAAATCATTTCGCTATTTTTATTTGCGAACAATGGCTGTCTTAACCATCTTTCCTCCTCCGTGCCAATCGTTGTCAACAAAAGGGCAACCTCACCAATAACTTGTTCACTCTTTTCCCCATCATACTCATAATCCACACGTATACTATAATTCCCCTTTGGATAATATATTAATTCACCTGAGGCTACAACACCGGCCTCTTCATCACTCACAATAGTTGAACCAATATTAATTCCTGTTGGCCCCCGCCACACATAGCCCGGAATCTCTCGGCCAACAATTGGCTCACACCAATTTGCCACATCCGGATGCGCTCCAAAAGATGTTTGAAAAAACAAATCCTCTGGCCGATTATAAAACCATAACTCTAAAATAGAACAGTTAACAATCTCTTGTGGATATCCATATCGATTGATAATTTCACCCATTTGTAACCCAAAATCTTCGGTAGGATTATGAATAATGAACGCCGGTCTATATCGTTCAAACCATTTTGGATTGGTAATCCAAATATAGGGTGTAAAATCATTCTCCACCGGTAATATCATTAAGTTTTGTTTTGATAACATCGTGACCCGTTTAGCATACCAATAGGAACCCACACCTACCTGCACCTGACGTTTGGCTGTTTCTTCATCAATACAGATAATACCCGGCGGATAAAAATCAGCATACCGATTTAAATCATCCCCCTGCGTAAAAAGAGTGCCTGCTTGACTGATAGTAATAACCGCTATGACCAAAATCATTGGCTTCGTTAGCGACCACTTTTGTAACAACCAAAAGCCAATAGGCATTAATGAGTAAATCGGCAACACCGTAACTGGATACAAATATCGCAAACTATATATATCTAAAAACAATCCTGACACAATAACAGCCATAATACTCAATAAAATGGTCGCTACGGCAAACCCACTTAAAAAAGCATATCCAGAACCAATAGTATCCGGCCTCTTTGCCCCCCAACTTATTAATAGCACCCCTAAATGCACAATACCAGCCACAATTAAGATGACCAAGACAATTTTGGCCTCCCCCTGCCACAATGATTTAAAAATAAGGACGAAGTTTTCCCAAGCTTCTTCACTTTGCTCCCACCATGAGCCGCTCACATATGAGACAGTAAAGGTTCTATAACGGACGAGCCACAATCGTAGGGCTTCAGCCAACAGCCAAGCTGTACCGCTAACGGCCGTTAATAACACCAACCATATCCATTCCAACTGCTTCAACACCCATACAAAAAAAATGGCAACCAACAAAGGCAACACAAGTTGCACTAACGCAATTCGATCCGATAAAATAATAAATGTCATCATCAAAGTGAGCCCCACTAGAGACAAATGATGATAACCACCCCCCCCTTTGACACTGCGCCATGTTAAAGTCAACAAGTAGGGTAAAACCAACATAACACCAAAATGCAACGTAAAACTAAACTGCGGTGCCATAATCTCCCCAGTATAAGGCATCACCATCATCAAAAACGCCACTATAATCAAGACAAAAAATATGTATTCCCTCTGCTTCTCTTTCTCCTCAAGAAAATATTGCCCCAATAAACACCAACCTAATGTAAACAATATCATTTGGATAACAGACACCAACATAAAGGCCACATGCCAACTAGATGTCATCGTAGCTATCGGGAAATATAGCGCCATATCAGGGAAAAAATAGGGGGCGGGTGTTAAGCGCCACTCCAGCAAACGCCCGCCCCATTCCGTTAAATCGGTAAACAAGGCGGGGACATACAGTATATCCGAATTATACTGACGAATCTCATTCTCCCGTAAATAATGAAGCAAAGCCACAACATACGCCACTACCGCCACAGCATACACCCCACCCTGATACGCTTTCATCTTGGTCATATTAGCAAATCCATTCAGTAGTTTGGCCATACTTATCTCCTAGTCATACGCAGATTGTCCCCATCGCCTTGATGAAACTAACAATTTATGAGAGGGATTGGAGGATAACAAGAATTCAGTTAAAATTATAAGTTGGAACATAATTATGACAAAACCAATTATCTATTTCGACAACGTTAGCAAAAAGTTCGACTTCCAAGTAGAGCAAGCTGGCACCATTCTGGAGACGATTATCTCTTGGTTCAGCCGCCGTACCGACAACAATCGGGAACTGTGGGCTGTGCGCGACTTAACCTTTGGCGTAGAACCGGGCCAAGCTTTAGGCATTATCGGCCGTAATGGGAGTGGCAAAAGCACCCTCATGAAACTAGCCGCTGGCATCTTACGCCCCACCCTCGGCACCGTCCGCACCAACGGCCGTATCAGCGCCCTCCTCGAACTCGGCGCTGGCTTCCACCCCGACCTCACCGGCCGCGAAAACATCTATCTCAACGGCTCCCTCCTCGGCCTCAGTAAACAAAAAATCGATGAACATTACGACTCCATCGTCGAATTCTCCGAACTAGGCGATTTCATCAACATGCCCGTCAAACATTACTCCTCCGGCATGTACATGCGCTTAGGCTTTAGCGTCGCCATTCACATCGAACCAGATATCCTTATCATCGATGAAATCTTAGCCGTTGGCGACCAAGCTTTCCAAAATAAATGCGCCGAACAAATCTTCAAAATGAAACGGGAAGGGGTCACCATCGTCTTAGTCACCCATGAACTCTCCGCCGTCCGCCACCTCTGCTCCCACCTCATCTGGATGGATAAAGGACAAATACGCGCCTCCGGCCCCACCAATGAAGTCGTCCCCTTATACCTCGCCTACTCTCAACAAGAAGAAAACAAACAGATGATGAGCCGTAGCCAAGGGGATGAAGGGTTTCGCCGTTGGGGCACCGGCGATATTGAAATCACCAAAGTCCGTCTTCTAAATAAAGACAATATCGAAACCAAAGCGTTTCGCACGGGTGGCACATTAACCGTTGAAATAAATTACAAAGCGTATAAAGCTGTCGAAGCCCCTGAATTTGGACTCGCTCTCTATCGTGATGATGGTCTCCATGTCAGTGGCCCCAACAACCGTTTAGCCGGTCTCGAATTTGATATTGACATAGGAGAGGGGGTCGTGCGTTATCATGTCCCCAATCTCTTTTTACTACCCGCCTCGTATCGCTTAACCGTAGCTATTCATGACAGTCAGGTACCGCGGGCTTATGATTTCCATGAGCAAGCCTACGGGTTTCGTGTTGTCGCTGGCGGCAATCAAGAACTGTATGGCCTAGTACAATTACCAGCCGAGTGGGAACAACAAGTTGTCACCCCAGTTGAGCATAGAGAAGGATAAAATTTGATATGAATAAAGGTATAATGTGGCGTAAAGGTTGGCTTATATTGACCATGCTTTTCTCCGTAATTGGCTTAACATTATCTCTCGGGTACGGTGTACCCACCGCCCAAAGCGAAGCCCAATCAGACTTGGTCTACCCAGCGCTTAATAAAAACACAAACATAATCGCTTTCCTGAGCAATATCATGGGGCATGATGAAGCCGCCGCCCCCACCCAAAATGAAGGGGTCGGCTTAAATTGCCGTTTTGGTGTTGTCGCCGGCCAAGGACAAACAGCTTGGGCCGAGGAAATGGATATCGGCTGGCATTTAACCTTCAATACCGGCTATGACCCGAACACTATTTTAACCAACGTCCCTATGATTCGTATCAAACAAGATAAAGATAACAACGGGACCGATGACTATCCTTATGATGATAATTATCATGATAGCTACACCGTCACCCCACCTTTAACCCCTCAAGGCTTAGGCGCTCGTGTAGCGGCCACCCCTGGCCAATTATGGATCATCGGCAACGAGCCTGATGTGCGTGGCTTCCAAGATGAAACCATGCCCGATATGTACGCCCGCGCCTACCATGAAATTTATACCTTTATCAAACAGTATGATCCTTCAGCCAAAGTATCGATTGCCGGACTGTCAACCATTACCCCCGGTCGCTTAAATTACCTCGATCAAGTTTGGGATTCATACATCGCCCGCTATGGCCACCCCATTCCCGTCGACGCCTGGAATATGCATCTCTATATCTTAGCCGAAGTTCAGCAACACACCGCCAACTCACCCACCCCTCTCTATGCCGATGGCCAATACGCCCTCGGCACCTCCCCCAGCTTAGGCAAATGGTCCCCCCTACCCGGCCTCTCCGATTACACCCAAGAATGTGCCCGCTCACGCGTCTACTGCCGCGCCGAACATGATAGCTTCTCCATCTTCAGAGAACAAATTATCGCCATGCGCCAATGGATGAAAGATCATGGTCAACAAGAAAAACCTTTACTCCTCTCCGAATTTTCCTTACTCTACCCCTATATAACCGATGCAGATGGCAATTGCGAATATCTACAAGACGAATTCCAAAACTGTTTTACACCACAACGGGTCAACGCCTACATGGACAGCACCGTCAATTATTTGCTATCCGCTACTGACCCTAATTTAGGACCGAGTTTTGATAACGGCCGTTTAGTCCAACAATGGCTCTGGTTCAGCCTCTGGGCCGACCCAGAATCGTCTGGTGGCTCCAGCAACCTCCTCCTCCCCAACTATAGTGATTACACCCCCGGTGACCTCGACGCCTTATCAGAAATCGGCCAAAATTACCATACCCATGTCCAATCAGACCCCCTCTACATCAACCTCCATGGTGTCACTGGTAGCCATACCTCTGTCTCCCTCGAATCAAACGCCACCACCGCCTCCCCCACCATCCGCGCCTACTTCTACAACAACGGCAATACCGCCATTGACGACACCTTCGTCGTTAGCTTTTATGATGAGGATAATGGTGGCACTGTCTTCACCAGCACCGGCATCAGCCCTAGCGTACTCGGTTGTGCCCGTGACCTCTATGTCGCTGAAGTCGTTTGGCCCAACCTGACCCCAGGTATTCACCACTTCTCCGCCCGCATCGATAGCACCAACGTTGTCAATGAAACCAATAACAACGACAATATCGTCTATGGCTTTGTCATCGTTGATGGCAGTTCCCTTTATATGCCTGCTATTGCGCGGCAATAAACAAGTTAGTGCAATAAAAAATGTGGACCGCCGTCGTCCCCGCCACAACCATAGGGTTAATCTGGTTATTCGCCTTAATTGTTTGGGAATGGCGGCACCACACAACATTTGAGAATGACTTGGGCGAACGCGCCCCAACTTGGCAGCGCGGCTGGCGCGCTGTTTTCATCGTCATGGGTGTCGCCACCCTCGCTCGCCTCGTCCCAACTATTCTCCTCCCTGTTGGCGCTGGCTACGACATTGAATCCTTTGCCTTGGTTGTTGATGCCTGGCAAAATGAAGCCGAAATCTATGCCGCCGTCCACAATAGACACCCTTACCTTCCCTTTTATCTCTATATCTTGCGTGGCGTTGGCTGGTTCGTCAACACCACTGGCCTGCCCCTCGTTATCGGCCTCAAACTACCCGCCGTTATCGCTGATATCCTCTTAGCCGGGGCCTTAGTCGGTATCATGCGCTGGCGCGAACGCTCTTGGCGTGTCGCTTATCGCGCCGGCTGGCTCTACGCCCTCAATCCCATCCCCATCCTCGTCTCCGCCTACCACGGCCAATTCGACGCCATCCCCGCCCTCTTCATGGTCATGGCCGCCGCCCTCTGGTCCTATAAAGGGCGCTGGCTCATCTCTAGCCTCGTCTTAGGCGTCGCTGTCTGGAGCAAAACCTGGCCCATCTTCCTCTGGCCCGTTATCTTCTTACGCCTAAATCGCTGGCGCGAACGCATCATCTTTACACTTTGTGTCTTCGCCATACCAACCCTCGGCACTCTCCTCTACATCTGGTGGTTCAATATCCCCGCCTATAATATCCTTAGCCGCGCCTTATACCACGCTGGCGTCCCTGGCTTCTGGGGCTATTCCGCTTTTCTCGGCCTCGTCGGACAAACTTGGAACAGTGGCTTCCTCGGCCTCCTCTGGCCCTACCGCCGCTACATCCTCATCCTCGCCGCCGCTTCAGCCCTCCTCTGGACCCACCGCCAAACAACAATTGATGCCCTCCTAACTCTCATCCTCACCATATTTATCGTCACCCCCGGCATGGGTATCCAATGGCTACTCTGGGTCGTCCCCCTAGCTATCCTCGTCGAAGATTATCGCTGGCTACGCTTATTTAGCTGGGCCGGCCTCTCCTTTTTACTCGGCCAACTCTACGGCATCCACATGTACAATTGGGCTCAAATCTGGTTTGGCAACGAATGGTATATCGCCATGATTCGCATCTACTCCATTCCCGCCTGGTTAGCCACCTTCTTTTGGACCGCCGACCGCTACGGCTGGCAACCCCGCTTACTACACCCCGAAATAAACGCTCTTTGGCACCAAATCTGGTTATGGAAACGCTCATGACCACTTGGCCCTCCGTTGAACTAATTATCCTCAATTGGAACGCCCGCCACTTCCTCGCCCAATCAATCCCCGATCTCTTAGCTCAAAATTACCCCCATTTCACCATTACTATCGTCGATAATGGTTCCGATGATGACTCACTCGCTTGGTTAGCTACCCATTATCCCACGATCAACGTCATCGCCAGCCAGCACAATTTAGGCTTTGCTGGAGGTAACAACCTCGCCTTACAACAACTCACCCACCCCTTCGCCATCCTCGTCAACCCCGATATGAACTTTCCGCCCAACTGGCTCCAAGAGATGATTCGCCCCTTCTTAACTGATGACCAGATCGGCCTCGTTGGCTGCAAACTCTACTACGCCCACAATGGCCACATTCAACACGCCGGCGGCCTTATTCGCCCCCCGCGCGCCGTCGCCCACCATTATGGTGTTGACGAGACTGACCAACAGCAACACAACACCCAGCAAGATGTTGATTATCTTATCGGTGCCGCCCTTGCCATTCGCCAAGCCGTTATCAATGATATCGGCCTTCTCGATGATAACTTCTTTCTATACTATGAAGATGCCGACTTCTGCTTTCGCGCCCGCGCCGCCGGCTGGCGCGTCGTCTACACCCCCACCGCCACCGCCATCCATCATGAATCCCCCCTCGCCAACAAAGGGAGCGATTTCTACTTGCGCCACATGATGATCGGCCGCTGGCGCTTCTTGCTCAAACATTACCCAATTGACCTCCTCCTCGGCCAAACCATCCCCGCTGAACAAGCCTGGCTCGCCCAACAAAACAGCGCCTCCCATTATGCCGCCGCTTGGGGCTACGCCACCGCTATCCACCACCGTGGCCTCGTCACCATGACCCCTGACCAAGAAAAACAGCTACTAACCGGCCTGCTCACCTTATGGCAAACGGTCTGGTCAGCCGAGCTTATAACCAATCAATTTAACGAAGCCTTATGGACAACAGCGGCGGTGGAAGAACGGCCGTTCACCTCCACCATCCCCCTCCTCGGCCCCCTCATCACCACCTTCCGCCACTGGTGGCTCCACCGCGCCGCCCACCCCTTCATCCAACCACAACACCAAGCCCAAAACAAATTCAACCACCTCCTCACCCACAACCTCGCCCACATTAGCCACCAACTCGAAGCCCAAAAACAACAGCTCACGCAACTTGAACGCCAAATCAAAGCTAGCAAAACAGAGACCGATATCGACTGGGTGGGCTTACGTGCTGAGTTAGACCAGACCGCCACCCGCGTCAATCAATTGGCGCAACGTCTTACCAGCCAAAACCGGCCTTCATAACCGCGCCCCCCCATCTACTCCGGTAACGCCGCCAACGCCGCCCCCACAATACCCGCCTCATTACGCATCTCGGCCGGCACCACCTTCGCCCGCACCTTAATCCGATGCAAAAACTTATGATGCTTTTTGCTCACCCCACCCCCAATAATGATTAAATTAGGCGAAAAAATGCGCTCAATATGATTAAAATATTTATTGAGCCGCTTCCCCCACTTCTTCCAACTCAAATCTTTCTCATCCCGAATCCGCTCCGCCATATACGCCTCGGCCACATTCTTCTGTCCCGCTAAATAAATGTGCCCCAATTCAAGATTGGGGACCAAACGGCCGTTCACAAACATCACACTCCCCACCCCCGTTCCCAACGTAAATAACATCACCACCCCCTTCCGCTCACGCCCCGCCCCAAAATGCAACTCCGCCAATCCCGCCACATCAGCATCATTCAGCACCGCCGCTGGCTGACCAATCGCCGCACTAATCCGCTCCGCCACCGGCAACCCCACCCACTCCTGAATCTGATACGCCGTCGCCGGTGTCATCACCACCCCATCCAAAACGACCGCCGGAAAACCGACCCCCACTGGCCCCTCATAATCAAACTGCTCATAAAGCTCTTTCACCGTCGCAATCACCTCATCTGGCGCAAACGACTCCGGTGTTGGAATCCGTATCCGTTCCGTAACTAACTCACCCACTTCTGTATCAACAATCGCCCCTTTTATACCTGAACCACCAATATCAATACCTAAAATATTCATAATGTTTCTCTCCTTAATGAATGGTACCGTAAAAATGGGGCAGCGCCGTCGTTTCTCGTTGTGACCATTTAATCGCGCCCAAAATCGCTTTTTGAGCCGTCGCTAACGCCTCTTCATCAGCTGCATATATCGTCGCAATAACACCCCCTTCCTCCACATAATCACCAACTTTAGCCGGCATAATCATCCCCACACTATGATCAATCGGATCTGTCTTAACCTTACGCCCCGCCCCTAACTGCACCGCCGCCCAACCAATCGCCCCCGTATCCATCCCCGCAATATACCCCCCACTCGGTGCCGTCACTGCCCCTGTCAACGGCGCCTGAGGTAATTGACTTGGATCGTCAATCTGACTCAAATCCCCACCCTGATACTCAACTAATTGTCGGAATTTCTGCCACGCTTCCCCGCCATCCCGAATAGCCGTCAACTTCTCTTTCGCTTCATCTAAATCAGCCGCCCCCTCGGCCAACACCACCATATTACCCGCCACCTCCAAACAATGCGCCCAAAAGTCCGCCGGCCCACCACCCTGCAACGTCTCAATCGCTTCCTTCACCTCCAACGCATTCCCAATCGCCTGCCCCAACGGCTGATTCATATCCGACAAAATCGCCGCCATCTTCCGCCCCGCATCCCGACCAATATTGACCATAATTTGCGCCAATTCACGCGCATCATCCACCGTCCGCATAAATGCCCCACTTCCCACTTTCACATCCAACACAATCGCATCCGCCCCCGTCGCTAACTTCTTCGACATAATCGAGGCGGCGATAAGTGGAATCGACGCCACCGTGCCGGTCACATCCCGTAAAGCATATAATTTACCGTCAGCTGGGGCGAGAACGGCCGTTTGCCCCGCCAACACCATCCCCACCTCCACCAACTGCTTCTTATACTGCTCAATATCCATCTTATGCTGCCAACCCGTAATCGACTCCATCTTGTCCAATGTCCCTCCCGATGCCCCCAAACCACGCCCACTCATCTTCCCTACCGGTATCCCCATCGCCGCCACCAATGGCTGTACCACCAATGTCGTCTTATCCCCCACCCCCCCCGACGAATGTTTATCTACCGTAAACGGCACCACATCATGCAAATCAATTTGGTCGCCGGAGGCGGCCATCGCCAACGTCAAATCAACCGTCTCTTGCCGGTTCATCCCCCGAAAATAGATCGCCATCAACAACGCTGATAATTGATAATCAGGGATATTGCCCGCCGTATACTCTGTAATCAACCACCTAATCTGCTCACCACTCAATGCCCCACCATCCCGTTTCGTTTCGATAAGATCTATAGCGCGCATGGGAAATACCCTTTTGTTATAAATGAATAATGCTGATACTGTACACTTTATTTTATCTGAGATAGCCCGATTTTGGTAGGGCAGAAAAAAGCCCCGTACAACAGCTTGGTTGTACGGGGCTAAACACAATTTAGCCAACAGTTAACTATCAGCTAAATCGGCCGGTTCCGATAATTATGCCCACGGCCGGGCCGAGCGCCACCAACCAGCACCCAACAACGCCAACAAACCGAGCAGAGCCGCTAACACAAACCATTGACCACTCGTCGTTTGACCCTCAACCGTCGTCAAACTGACGCTAGTCGGTGGCACTTGCGTTACCGCCGCACTCGCTTGTGCCGTCGCTGAATAAACACCGCTCATATCCATCCCTGTCCATGTCGCCGTGTTAAACACCTCACCCACAACCGTTGTTGTCACCGTTAAGAATGTCGACGCCCCAACACCCAACTCATAATTAAGACCCGTCAAGATATCCCCTAACTGATCGTCATACAAATCATGGGTCGTCAACGTCACCGTCCCGTTATTATAAATCGTGTAACAATAGGTGACATCCGCCCCCGCACCACCAGCCGGAATCGAAATGCTTGTCGTCGTCGCACACACACTGGGATCCATACCCACTGTCTTCGTTAAAATCAAGCTAGGGCTCATCATCACTGTCACGGTAGCCACATCTGTCGCCTCAGCATAATCAGCCAAACCTTGATTAATACCATCAAGCATCGGTATATTATAAGCCGCCCATGTCGCTGTATTGACCACATCAGCCATGCCAATCATCGCTGTTTCCGTAATCCACACCGATTCACCAGGCATCAAATCATACGCGAATGCATCCAAAAGCGTGCCTAATTCACTATCAACCAAATCATGCATACCATGCACGATGTTACCAACATTGGCCACTTCGTAACAATAGGTTACTTCTGTATTTGGCGCCACGGCGATCTCATTCGTCGTCGCACAAACACTGTTATCCGTACCCACCGTTTTGGTTAACACAATCGCTGGATTATAGTTAACCGTCACTGTGGCCATATCAGTCGCTGTCACCAACTGAGCCGCATCAACGTTATAAGCACTCCACATCGCTGTATTGGTCACATCCATCGTGCCCATGCTGAAACTACTCGTCACCCAAACAGATGCGCCTGGCGCTAAATCATATGGGAAACCAGCTAAAATCGAGCCCAAGACGGAATCATCTAAATCATGGAAACTTTCCGTGATATTGCCCGTGTTCATTACCTCATAACAGTAGACAACATCTGTATACGGCTCAACCATAATCGTATCGGTCGTCGCACAACTGGCTGGATCCGTGCCTACCGTCTTCGTGAACGCGATACTTGGTTGCGCCACCATCACCGTCGCCGTATCCGTAAACGTCGCCGATTCCACATAATCAGAATCATACGCCGTCCATACCGCTGTGTTGGTCACATCAACATTCCCAATCGTCGTCGTCGCGGTCACAAACACCGACGCACCTGGGGCTAATGAATAGGTCAAATCAGTTAAAATCGCCCCTAACTCACTATCTGTTAAATCATGTTGATCCAAGGTAATATTGCCTGTATTCTCAACTTCATAGCAATAGGTCACATCCGTATTCGGATCAACGATAATGCTATCCGTTGTGGCACATACGGCTGGATCTGTCCCCACCGTTTTCGTCATCACAATCTCGGGCACAATCATAGAACAATTTAAGGCTACGTTATCAATTTGCGCGTACCAATCATCTGCTGTTGATCCCCCGGGGTCATAATAATGCCAACGAACCAAAACATTACTATTACCACCATAAGCGCTCAAATTGAGATTGACATTTTCACCAGTTGCCCCACGGAAAGCGCCATGATCTTCGTTCCAGCTCAATACCGTTGTCCAATTCGAGCCACCATCAACACTGACATCCACATCGAGGAAATCAATGCCAGCAAAGTTTTGATAGTTTGCATCATAATTCAAGTAGACAACATCATAACCAGTTAAATCAACGGACGTTGACCACAACTGCGTATCATACTGACCACCACCTTGCACATCACTTGAGGCACAAGCGGCATCACCACTACCACCCGTATAATTACCTGCTTCACCACAACCAGCTAAGTCAGTCCAAAAAACATTCGTATTCGTGCCTGTGGTGGCTGTTACCCAATCTGTGGGCAAACCCGCGTTAAAAGTAACCGGTCCCGCATTACATACCAATGGATCCGGCCCCACCGGTGGGATCACCTCAACAGTTGCCGACGCCGTAGCCGAGATAACTAGGGGTAAACCCATATTCATATTGAGTGTATCTTGCATCGACCAAGTAGCCATATTCATCGTCGTCTGCGTAATATTGGCTGTTGCTGTCACAAACACAGATTGATTGGGGCCGAGGGCATAGTTAAAATCACTCAATAGGGTGCCCCATTCGGTATCCATTAATGTATGATAGTTATAGGTGATACTATCCATATTAGTCACCGTATAACAATAAGTAACATCCGTACCCATCGGAACCAGAAGTTCATTGGTCAGCCCACAACTACCGTCATCCGCTACCGTCACTTCGAAACTCATGGTTGGTGGTGTAAAACAAATGGCCAATCCATCCGTAATCACTGGGGTATTAAACGAATATTGCAACGCGGTATCTAAATTCCGGTTAATACCCACCGTCGCCGAATTACCTTCATCATAAGTAGCATTACCAAAATCCACATCCAAATAGTTGAACGTTATCTCATTCGTTGTTTCATAAAGCGTCGCTTGAAAAGTCGCATCACCTATGTTGGAAAAACGAGGCCGTTGATGCCATTGCACCACCAAACGACGGTTAGGCGCTGTACCTAACACCTCGTAATAAACATCCCCTGTATCACTATCAATATCATCCCAAAACGTGTAAACGCCTAAACCAGCGCTATTAGGCAAAGCACCATTACCCGCAGGCACATCACCTACTAATGTATTTAAGAGTAAGCCCCCATTATTCCCAATCGTAATATCCGTGACCGCTTGCCCATAAAAATAAAATGTGAACGGTATTGTAATCCCAATTTCACCATCATCACCTAAACCGGTTCCTGTACCTGTCGCACTAATATCTTCAAAGGTGGCCAAACAACCACTGTTACTATCCACGTAGGTGTAACCGTAATTGTCACTCCCACTGCCCACTTGGGCAAAGCTGGGTATACCCGTATTCGCCTCCTTTTCGGGGGCAATCGGCGCTTGATCCGCGAAAGCGGCTGTCACCCAAATTAAGTTAAATGCTAAAATGGCAACTGCCACAAAAGCGATCCGACGTAGTTTACTGCGCATGTTTTTTCTCCTGTCTATGCACTCATTCAGCCAAATATTGTTATGATGTGATGTTTTGTGATGTAACTGGTTAAAAAATATTGATGAGAACTAAATTATCTCACCCACAATCAATGGAAACAAAGGGACTATGCCAATTCTACCTTCTGTCAAGCAGTTTTGTCAATCAGGCCCCTACAAATACGCCTATTAAACATCATCAGCCAGCCACTTAAATTCAGCACCTAGCTTAGTCATCGTCTCCACAAAGCCAGGAAAGCTATCGGCAATACAACCTGCATCACAAATGCGTGTATGCCCAAAAGTGGCTAAGCCGGCTACCGCCATCGCCATCCCTAAACGATGATCACCATGGCTATCTACTTCATTGCTGTATAACCTCACTGGCCCATTTACGGTAAAACCGTCCTCAACCTCATCAATATCAGCCCCTAATTTCCGCAATTCCTGCGCCAACATAGTAATCCGATCTACTTCCTTAACACGTAATTCATGCGCTTCACGCACATGACTACTATCAGCCGCTTGCGTTGCCGCCACGGCCCAAATCGGAAACTCATCAATACCGCGCACCACAGTTGCGCCCGCCACCGCTGTACTATGCAACTCATCAAAGCGCACCCGCAAATCCCCCACCTCTTCGCCCCCCGACTGATGCTGATTACTAATTTCAATATTAGCCCCCATCCCCTTCACCATATCCAAAATCCCTGTTCGCGTCTGATTAAGACCCACACCCTCAATCACAATATCGGAATGAGGCACAATTAAAGCGGCCACAAGCGGAAACGCGGCCGAAGAGATATCCCCCGGCACTGTCATATCTAACGGTTTTAACGGTTCCGTTGGCGGGTCAAGCGTAATCCAACCCGCTTCATTACGAATGGTAACACCCATCGCCGTCAACATACGCTCTGTATGGTCCCGTGCTGGGCCAGGTTCATACACTTGCGTCGGCCCATCCGCATATAAACCAGCTAACAACAGCGCACTTTTTACTTGCGCACTAGCAACTGGCATTTCATACCGCGTGCCACGCAAGGTCGCCGGGGCAATTGTTAACGGGGCGCGGTTATCAACGGCCGTTATCCCCGCCCCCATCCCCGCCAACGGCCCAATAATCCGCCCCATCGGCCGCGCCCGCAACTGCGCCGACCCATCCAATACCGTCCCAAACGATTGCCCCGCCAATAACCCCGCCAATAACCGCATACACGTCCCCGCATTGCGACAATCTAACGCCCCCTCCGGCGCCCGCAACCCCCGCAACCCCCGCCCCTCAATCTCTAAATCCCACTCCTGCGCCTCCTCCCGCGTCACCCGAATCGTCACTCCCAACCCTCTCACCGCCGCCAACGTCGCCAACGTATCACCCGCTGGCAACCAATTGCGAATATAACTTGTCCCTTCCGCAATTGCCGCAAACATCACCGCCCGATGGCTAATCGATTTATCACTAGGTACCGTCACCGTTCCCCGCAACGGCCCCTTCTGCGGATAAACGAGCAAATCTTGGCTTTTGGTTGTCGTCATCTCAATCTCCTTACTAATGATGATTATCCTTCGCCTGCCCCAAAAATAGGCTTAATCTTCAACCAATCACCACCTTTGGCCTCATTCGCCGCCTGTAACGCCTCGGCCGACCCCAACACCACCACATGCCCCGCCTCCTTAACCTTCGCTAACACCGCTCCCCACGCCCGAAAATGGTCCACTGTCGTGCTCAACACTTCATCTCGTCGCATTTGACGATATTCATCATCAAGCCCCAACAAATACCGATTTAACGCCACCCACCCTTTCGCATCTGGCAACCGATACGTATCTAAACGACCAATAATGCCAATAATCGCCCGCGTAATATCATCATCATCAAACTCGGCCGCCTGCAAATAATCAGCCACTTCATCATAAGCCTGTATCGTCTCTAACAAATTCGGATCACGGTACGATAACGCCGTGTAAATGCCAGAGAAGCTATCAAAACTGCAAAAAGCACCATAAGCCCCCCCTTGCATCCGTACCCGATGCCATAAGTAGGAGGTTCGTAGGTAATGGGCGATAACGGCCGTTGACCCATGATGCTCATACCCTAACTCATACAAATTCGCCCCCTTCCCCACAAAATTCACCTGCGCCGGCACCGCCAACCCTTCATTCTTTGCCAACTTGCCACGCTCCCACGTCGCCCAATCCACCTCTCCCGCCGGTATCTCCGCTACCAACGTCGCCACCGCCGCTTTACACGCCACCCAATTCTCCTCATCAATCGTTACATCAATCAACATATTGTTCCGATTAACAACCAACGCCTGAATCTTCTCTAAATCAGCCTGCACCCCCGCCCAATCATTATCTACCCGTTGCGCCAACTGACGTAAAAAGAAAAGATACTCAATCCCCGCTACCTGCTCATTTACCCAGCCCGCCTCGGTAAAATGGGCACTCAAACGCGCGTTCACCATCGAATGCCCCGCCCCCACTAAACTCGATTCCAAACCCGCTTTCGATTCCAACACCATCTGCCGGAAGCGCTCTTGATTGTTCCAATCAACCGTTAACCACAACTCCTGCAACAACTGCATCATATCAGCCACTTGCGCCATCGTCCCCTTCCCACTCAAAAAGAGCCAGGCCACGCATTCATCTTGCCCCATCTTATCCGATAACAACGACCCCGGCTGAATTCCCCCAGTCGTCCGCCCAATCCGTTGCGATAGACTGATAAAATCTTCCTTATTGGTCCCCATTTGCAACAAACCACGGCTAAATAAAGACAAATAAGGCAATAGTTCTGCCGGCAATACTCGTAAATTAAAGCCAACATCAATATACAAAATACCATTCGTAAATAGATCGTGATGTAACGTCGTCACCCCACCAATCTTTTCTTCCACAATCGGTATCGTCTGAATTTTGGGATCTAAATCATCACGGCTCAAAGTCGGTAACTTCGCTAAATCTTCTGGCGCATTCGGTTTGTTCTGAATCGCCCGAATCTCTTCTGTCTGCACCACTAACGCTTCCAACTCGGCTTGGCTCATCTCGGCCTTCGCCGCCTCGAGCCGTGCTTGCTCGGCCGCCGCCAACCGCCCATGCATCCCACTATCTGGCACCAACACCACCAATGTCCGATGCTCATTACTCAAAAAATGCTTCTCAATCAACTTTTCAAAGTAGCGCTCATCCGCCGCCAATCGCTCCCGCACCGTTGTCAATGGCGCTTCATAAGGCAACGCCGCAAACATATCCCGATCATATCCCCATTGCCCCAATGCCCGCATCATCAACACCAGCCCACGCGGAAATGAGCCTGTATTATTTTCTCGCAAACTAAACTCAATCGTATTTAAAGACGCTTCGATAGCTTGTTGCGGCAACCCGTCCGCAGCTAATTGCCCCAATGTCTCCAATACCAACGTCTCCACTTTATCCACATTCGCTTCCACCACCCCTTTTAAACCAACAGACATCATCGGCTGGCGTTGGTATTGACGCACACCAGCACTGGCCAGCCCTTCCCCTAAGCCTGAGGCGATGAGGGCGTGACGCAGGGGGGCGGCCGAGGTGCCGAGCAAGATATGCGACAAAATATCCAAGGCTAACTGATCTGTAATATCTGTCTGCTCGGCCAACAACCAATTAACACTCACCCACCGCTTTTGCCCTTCATCACTCCCCTCCTCAACCGGATAACTCTTCTCAACCCTCTGCGGCTCTGTCCGTAACGGTTGTAATGGCACCTCTTCAACCGCTGTTTGCGCTTCAAACGCATCCAAATAGCTCGCCGCCATCTCCAATCGCCCCTCTAACGGCATATCCCCATAAAAACAGAGCAACGCATTACTCGGATGATAATATTTCTTATGAAACGCCAAAAATTGCTCATAGCTCAAATCAGGCATCACCGCCGGATTCCCCCCTGAATCAAATGCATACACATGCCCATCATCAAACAACGACCGCTGCGCCACATCCCCCATCAACTGTCCCGGAGATGAATAAGCCCCCTTCATCTCATTAAACACCACCCCCCGATACTTCAATGGCGCCTCAACCTCTTCAAGCTCATAATACCACGCCTGTTGCGCAAAATAATCGGGCAAAAGCAACGGGTTTAACACCGCATCCAAATAAACCCCCACTAAGTTATAAAAATCTTTCTCATTGGTACTTGCTACCGGATAAACCGTCTTATCCGACATCGTAAACGCATTCAAAAAGGTCTGTAACGACCCTTTCAACATCTCCACAAACGGCTCCTTAACCGGATACTTCTCCGACCCACCCAACACACAATGCTCCAGAATATGAGGCAAACCCGTATCATCTTCCGGCGGCGTCTTAAAAGAGATACCAAACACCTTATTCTCATCATCATTATGCAATGACAACAACGGCGCCCCCGTCTTCACATGTCGCCACAACTGTGCCTGCGTATTTAACTCCACCACCATCTCTTCACGTACCAATTCAAAACCGTGCATATAACTCTCTCATTTAACTTAAAATAGTAAGAACGTTTCGATTATACCCTACCATGCCTACACCCCAAATTACAGTTTACAAAAAAAAACGAGGCCACCAAATGGTGACCTCGCTTATTCTCCTAGAAATGCATGCTTGACCCTACATCTTAGGAAGAGTTAAAAATTAGCTTAACTCTTCATTATTACCCATACGACGCGCCACAATAGCACCCGCACTAAAGGTCAATAAGAGACCAAACAGCACCCAAATCAATACTGGGTTAACAGCACTCGTTGTCGAACCCGCATCACTCATGGTCACTGCTAAAGGACCACCAGCATCAGCAATGTGTAAACGAGGCCCACCATCAGTAGTTGCACTATAATCTGGACAACCACCACCTTCACTATTGCCTTCACGGTCATCCAAACAACCTTGGGAACCAAGAGCACCACCGGTTGGTGCTACTGCAAATGTCACAACACCAGAACCACCATTAGCAGACCGGCGGGCTTCCAAAGCGCTGGCAATACCATCAGCACCAGTGTCCAAGAAATTGTAAACTTGTGTGACCGTACTATCATAACTACCTTCTTCAGGGGTATCAGCTAGAGTCATTGCACCACCAGTAAAGGCTGCATCAATTTGTGCATCAGTTGGTGGAGCACCTTCCGTCCATGTATTCCAAGGAGCCACATCATCTAAGACATAGACAGCCATTGGCATAGTCGCCCCAAAATTACCCCCAACAATTTGCAAACGAGCTTGGGTGATCGCCCCGGTCAAACCACCAGTAGTATACATAGCATCAACATCATATTGGAATAAACCATATGCCGTTGGTTTTGCCGTAGGCGATGGTTGATAGCCAATAAATATGCCAAACCCATTAAAAGTACCTGTACCAATTAATGATGTAACATCATGGGTTGGTTCGGAAGATGTTCCCGCTGCTTGAGCATTTGGCGATACGGACAACAAGCTGAATAATGCCAATGCTGTCAAAAGTGCTAAACCGAAGAACAAACGGCTTAATTTCTTAAATTTAATCATTTAAAACCTCCTTATTAAGGATGACATACATCATTCCCTAATAATTGTTTGAATTTAATTAGTCACAAAACAAATGAATTGATTGTTCAATAAGTTAGGCTCCTTAGAATTTCAACAATCTAACAGATATATATCTATTAAAAGTCGCTTATTAAAACTCTAAAGAGCCTACATTTTTATCTTTAGGGCCAAGTTGTAGCTGTTGTGCTATTGAAGTTAATAAAATATGGATAACCAATACTGGTCGAAAATGCTGGCGGGAATGGTGCGTTATTGTTGTGTGTTACAAAC
>DATHYN010000106.1:0-2306 GCA_035459145.1 Anaerolineae bacterium
CCCCGCCCCCCAATTCATGATCACCGCCGTCAGCCAAGCCCAAACCATCTACGACCAAATGGAACTCCCCATCACCATCACCACCCTCGACCTCAACGACGGCCACGTCAACATCAACGGCACCTACCAATAATCCCTCTAAATCCTAGCAATTTAACATTTCACTCCCCGCACTATAGGTAGCGCGATTTGTTAAATCACCAGACTCCCAACTGAACACCCCTCCTCACTTCACCAACACTTCACCACCACTGTCTCATTTACCCTTAACCAACCCCAGCCCGGTTCACCGGGCGCCAATTCTAGCACGGTGTGTTCACACCCGTGCGGGACGCGAACGAACACTCCTCCTCACTTCACCAACACCAAAAAATCCCCAAAATCCCCAAAATCCGCGTCAAAACCCACCAAACATCCCCTTCACCAATCCCTACCTCAAGCAAACCACCCCCTACTCCTCCTCCCGATAAAACAACGGATGCCGATCCAATGTATGCCCCACCTCATCCCACCACGCCTGCAAACCCGCCTTCTCCCCCTCGGCATACCCCACCCAATCCCCCCCCGGAATCAACCCCCGCCCCACCGTATGCGCCGCCACCCCTAAATACAACCACGCCGCCACCTCCTCCCCCGTCTCCGCCAACCGCGCCCGACACACCACCCGTTCATACACATTATCATCCCGCTCCGGATCATACTGCTCCAACGCATCAATCCGCGGCACAATCGCCCCATACATATCCGCCTTCAGCCACAACACCACCCCCTGAATCGGCCCCCCTTCCCCCAAAAGCAACATCGGAAAATGACCCATATCGAATAAACGGCCGTTCGCCACCTCCGCCCGCGCCATCCGCTCAATCCCCTCACCCCACAAATACGCATTCGGCTGACCCGGAATCAACGTCCCATACACAAAAAATGGCAACTGCATCACAACACCTCCTCATAATACAATAAAACCCATCACCTCAACCCCCTCACCAAAACCAACCCATCATCACCCCACCATTATACCCAACAATAACCATCTCTACAGTCCAAATTCCCCTGTCAAAGCAATCGCATACTCGTCTTATTACATTCAATCTATCTCTAGAAACGCCCTTTTCGACCGAAGTTTGCCCGTTTTTCATTACTAATACGTTCCCAATCAGACAAAGGGCAAACGGAGTGGAGAAATCTAAGAGCATACAATTGCCCAAATTCCCCTGTAAGAAAATCCCCACTACTACGTTATTATTAATATAACAACCTAAAACCAACGTGGAGTAACCAATGAGTCCTGAACAAGAACAAGCCCTCATCACCGCCGCCAAAACCGACCCCGAAGCCTTCGGTCAACTATACGACCACTTCATCGATGCCATCTACAACTACATCTACTACCAAACCAAAGACCATATCGCCGCCCAAGACATCACCGCCACCACCTTCGAAAAAGCGTTAAACGCCCTGCCCAACTACACCTGGACCGGCAAACCCTTAGGCGCTTGGCTCTACCGTATCGCCCACAACGAAATCGTCAACCATTGGCGCCGCCAAAAAAAAGCCCCCCTCCCCTTATCCCCTTGGTGGGGACAAGCCAGTGGGGTTGAAACGGCCGTTGAAACCCACGAAACCCTCGCCGCCATCAAAACCGCCATGAACCACCTCTCCCCCCAAGACCAAGAAATCCTCGCCCTCCGCTACTGGGACGACCTCTCCACCGAAGAACTCGCCGCCGCCCTCGACTGCCAACCAAACACCATCTATGTCCGCGTCCACCGCGCCCTAAACCGATTAAAAAAAATAATGAGCTAACCCCAATGCCACATACAACCATACCCTCAAAACCCAATCAGGAGATTAAACCATGAACACACCCAACGACCATCACCAAGACGACCTAGACGAAACCCACTACAACCGCCCCTCGGCCGGCCCCAACTTCCTCGGCGCACCCCCAGACTTCAAACGCCGCCTCCGCCAAGACCTCCTCAACCAACACCCCCAACGCCAATCCGCTTGGTCTTTCTGGAGCCTCTTCATCGGCCGCCGCCTCGTCTACAACATCACCATCATCACCATCCTCGCCTTCGCCACCATGCTCTTCCTCCAATACGTCCCTGGCCGCCCCTTCCAATCAGAAAAAGGCCTCCCCCCAGCGCTTTTCCCCAGCTCATCCTTCCTCTCCTACCGCACCAACGATAACCAAGCCGCCATCCAAACACGCGTCGCCGAAAACGAGATGATCAGCACCGTAAACTATTTCCCCACCCAAGCCTACGTCACCCCCGCCATCACCACCCCCGATCTCGCCA
>DATHYN010000107.1:0-11435 GCA_035459145.1 Anaerolineae bacterium
GGCCCACCACCCCCTGCCGCCTATCCGCATACCGCCAATCAATATAAGTTGGCGGCCGCCTAAAATGCCCATAAGCTAAGCTCATCTGCCGCGCCGCCTCTGTCACCTCCATCCCCCCCGTCGCCGTCCCCAAACCAGGACAAGCCACCACCTCTATCGGTCGCCCACCTCCCAAATTATGCTGACGCACCGCCAACAACATCGCCCACATCGCCACATAAACATAATCCGTCCGCCCAATCGTCATCGGCACCCGCATCGTCGGCGTATGCGCCACAAACGGGTACCGCTCATGCCCCGTTCCGATAATAAATGACGTTCCCACCGGCTGCTCGCCCAAATAATGCTCTAAAATATACGTCTGCACCCGCACCTCTAACTCCGCTCCAAAATAACGTTTAATAGCCAAATCAACTCCACCATCCATTAATCCAAACGAATTGGCCGCACTCACCAAGCAATCATACGCCTCTAAATGCTCAAAATAGCCTGACACAACCTCAACCTCGGCCCACGCCGCAAACGCCTCCCGCCACGCCACACACAAAGCCCCATTCGGATCGACTAAAATCAATTTCTGTAACCTATTTCCACTCATTCATCTCTCCTTTCCCTCCCCCTCAAACCCCAACTGCGCATACAACGCCCGATGATCAGAACTCCCCCGCGGCAACACCCGCGCCTCATACGCCCCCCAATGCTCAGAATAAAAAATATAATCAATCCGAATCAATGGAATCCCCGCCAACCACCCATTCCCCCCCTCAAAATGAAACGTATGCCCCCATCCCCATCCCGCCTCCGCAAACGCATCACTTAAATTAGCCGTCAAATAATCATAATCATAACTCGCCGGCGTCATATTACAATCACACACCAAAATAACTGGTTCACTAATCTCATCCAATTGCGCCCGCACCTCACGAATCTGCTCATGCCTCGGCCACGCCCCATACCCCCTCGGCACCCCCACCGGCAATAACGGCGACGTCTCAATCAATAACTGCGGCGGCGTCGTATGCACATTAAAAAAATAGACCTCCTCCTCCCCATCACCCACCGGATACGTAAACGACACAATCTGTGTATGCAAAAACCCATACGCATCCCCCTCATCCGACACCAAGGTCAACGGATAACGACTAAACACACCACTCCCCCACGGCCCCGTCACCGCCGGCGTCGTCAACTGATACGGATAAATTGAGGCCAACTCCGTCGCCAAATACGCATCAAGCTCAGTCGTCAACTCCTGAATCCCCACAATATCCGCCCCCGCCTCTTCAATAATCGCCGCTATCACCGCCGGATCATACCCACTATACCGCACATTAAACGACAACACCCCCACCGATAATTCTCCCTCTCCCCCACTCCTCGGCCAAAACAACCCGCCAAACGCCTCCCCCCACAGCAAACATGGAACCAACAAAACCAACACCACATATTTAGACGGCCGCCAAACCATCCCTCCCACCAATAACAGCGGCAACGGGGCATACCACCACGCCTCCCACACACTAGCAAAAGCCAACCACCACGGCCCATCCCCCGCCGTCACCAGCCGCAACCCATACAAACTCAACAAGGTCGCCACATACCCCCCCACAAAAACCACATACATTTTTTGTGAAACTTTATACGGCTCCATAATCATAGGCGACCTTCATTCTTAGCCTCAGTTAATGTGCCATCATCAATTTGATAATCGGCCGTTCGCTCACGCAAAGTCCGTGCTCCTGTTAATAACTCATCATCATTAATGAGATCTCTTTTCAACATCTCCTCTCCCCGCCACTCATGCGGGATATCCTCCATCAACAACGCACAATCAAACTCAATCGCCCCCTCTGGAAACCGCTCCCTATCCTCAAAATAACTCGAACTCACCTCCAAAACCCGCATCGGCGCCACCGCCCACGCCTCCGTATGCAACGTCAACCCATCAAAACAACCCGCCTTTTTTGTCGCCGAATAACCTAATGACCCCGCCTCAAAAAAAGCGGACGCCTCCGCCACCGTTTCAAACAACGACCCCCTCGGCCACGCATCCACCACCTCCCCCACCACCCGCATCCGCGTCTCCCCATCCTCACTCACCAACCCCACATCATAACGCCCATCCACCTCCTCCACCCCAAACTCAGCCCGATAATGGACCCCCGGAAAAATCCGCCCCCCCGCCCAATGATTCAACCATGACGATGTATCCCGCCGTGGAATATACACCCCTTCCCGCCATTCATCACCCACCCGCCACTGCACCGCCATCCGATGCGCCGCATTCTCCGACCAAATACCCCACCGCGCCGGCCAAAATCGCGGCCGAATCTCTTTCAACCGAATCAAACAAATCCCCACCATTCCCCAATCATCCGCCACCACCTTTGGCTCAAACGGCGCTGGTAACACCCGCGCTAACACATCCCTCCGCACCCGATAATTTACCAAAATCCGTCGCTCAATCACCCCATACACAGTTGGAATTCGCATCATCTCTCCAATCCCTATCATCATTCACAGGGCACATCCCATCGCCACCAAACAATAAATAACCAGCCACCCCAAGCTCCTTCCCTACACCAATGGTACCGTAAACGATACCTGCGTCCCCACCCCCACTTCACTTTCAATCCAAATCTCCCCTTTATTTTGCAACACCATATCCTGACACAAAATCAGCCCCAAACCACTCCCCGCTTCTTGATTCGTCCCTACCGTACTATGATGGGCATCAATGCGAAATAACTGGCCCAAATCCTCTTCACCAATCCCCACCCCCGTATCTGCCACCGTCACTTGCCCATATCCCGCCCGCGTCCCCCTACGCTCCGTAATCGTAATCCGTCCCCCTTCCGGCGTAAACTTCAGCGCATTACTCGTCAAATTACGCACAACCGTATCAATCATATTCGGATCAACATACCCCATCAAACCAGCCTCCCCAACCACCACCAACTCAATATTTTTACTCTTCGCCGTTTCCGCTAGCAAATCCACCGTTTTCTGAATAGCCGTCCCCAATAAATACTGTTCTGGCTCATAATTGATATGCCCCGTTTGCATACGAGACCATGTCAACAAATTATTAAGCAAATCATGTGTCGTCTCGGCCGCCTTAAAAATATGCTCGGCCAACTCCAATTTCTCCCTATCCTCCTCCCCCGCCAGCTCCATCGCCAATAATTGGGACATCCCCATCAACGTATTAAATGGCGTCCGTAAATCATGCGATAAAATCGAGAAAAACTTATCCTTACTCGCATTTAATAAATGCAACTCCTCATTTTGCGCCGTCAATTGCTCATTCGCCTCTTGCAAACCATTTTGTAACGTTTGCAATTTCAAATGCAAATAAATACGTGCCAACACCTCTTCCTGTTGAATCGGCTTCGTCACATAATCCACCGCCCCCACCTCAAACCCCTTCACCTTATCTTCTGTGCTCGCCAATGCCGTCATAAAAATAACCGGTATCTCCGCCAATCCCGGCATCTCTTTCAGCCGCCGACATGTCTCAAACCCATCAATACCCGGCATCATCACATCCAGCAAAATAAGATCAGGTGACGTATGCGTTGCCGTTTCGATACCGCTCTCTCCATCCAACGCAACCGAAATATTGAAATCCTGCATCTCTAAAAAATCGGTAATAACACTTAAGTTAGTCGGATTATCATCCACCACTAAGATCGTTTTATCGCTAGGAGTAATATTGGCTGTAATCATCCGCTTCCTCGCTTCTACTTATGACGACTCAACTTGGTCAATCGCTTCCTCAACAAACGTCCGCATCTCTTTCAACGCAAATCGCTTGGCTAATTGTAATACTTTTTCGGCAAAAGGGGCAAAAACAACATCCTGCTCCCCAATCGCCTTCGCCTTCGCCTTAATATTACGCAAATTACCCTTAACAATAAGCTCTAACAACGCTTGCAAATCATCAATCGCCGGCCAAACCATCTCCACCTCCCCATCTTTTGCTTTAGGTGGCGCCATCTCAGCCACCTCTTCTACCTCATAACGCCAATCAATATCTAAATATTGAGCAATACTATCCAACAATTTGCTCGTATCAATCGGCTTGGGCAAAAAAGCATTGCTACCACTAGCTAAACTTTCTTGAATATCTTGTTGAAAAGCGCTGGCCGATAACGTGACAATCGGCAAATCAACCATAAACAACTTCTGCCGAATATACCGTGTCACTTCCAACCCACTCATAATCGGCATCACCAAATCCATCAACACCAAATCAATCTCTTCCCCTTGCAAGACATCAATCGCCTCACGCCCATTCCCTGCCTCCAGCACTTCAAACCCTAACGGCTCCAATAAATTAACCAACATCACCCGATTATGTGCCTTATCATCAACCGCCAAAATTCGCTTCTTCTCTCCCTCATACCCCACAATCTCGGCCGCCGACAGCTCCGCTTTAGGCGGCGCCGCCTCCGATACAACCGTTGGAATCTCAAACCAAAACGTACTACCCTCACCCAATTGACTATCAACAAACAAATACCCCCCCATCGCTTCCACCAACTGACGGCTAATCGCCAAACCCAAACCCGTCCCCTCCCGTTTTTGCGTCTCGCCCACCCGCTCAAACGGTGAAAAAATATGCTCAATATCTTCCGCTGACATCCCCACCCCCGTATCAATCACTTCAAACCGTAATATTTGCGAATCTGTTGGATTACTCCCCACCGTATCCAGATTATCATGCAACCCCACCTGCAAACTAACCGACCCCTCATCCGTAAACTTAATTCCATTCCCCAATAAATTAATCAAAACCTGCCGCAACCGTTTCTCATCTATCTGCACCCCCGTTGGCAACGGCGTCGCTTCAATATAATAGAACGCCAACCCCCTATCCGTCGCCCGGATTTGCATAATATCAGCAATATTTTGCAAAAATTGAGGCAAATAAATCGTATCTGTATTCAAATCAAACCGACCAGCCTCAATTTTCGCCAAATCAAGAATATCATTAATCAAATTAAGCAGATGATTCCCACTCTGCTCAATAATATGTAACCCTTTGCTCTGCCGCTCATTCAAACTTTTATCTCGGCCCAAAATCTGCGTATACCCCAAAATCCCATTCAACGGCGTCCGCAACTCATGACTCATATTCGCCAAAAACTCACTCTTAGCCCGATTAGCAAACTCCGCCTCCTCTTGCGCTTGCTTCGCCGTATCAAAAAGCTGCGCATTCCGCCACGCCACCCCAATCTGCGCTGCCAACGTCGTAAATATATGCACATCATCATCCGAAAAATGATCTTTTTCATCCGATTGCGCATCCAAAACCCCCAACACCTTACTCCCCATAATCATCGGTACCGCCACCTCCGATAATGTCTCTGCTAAAAACTCATTCTGCAAATAATCCGGCGCCTGACTCACATCATTAACCACCACTCCCTGCTTGCTCCGCGCCGCTTTAGCCACCAATGACTTATCTTGCCGCAACGCAATCGTATGCCCTTCCGCCAACATTCGCTCCCCCGCTTCCCCTGGGGAAGCGGCCAAAACCAACTGCTCCTCTGTCTGATCCATCAAATAAATATGAACATGATACAAACCAAATCGCTCTTGCGTTAGCTTCACCACCGTATCCAACAATTTTTGCTGCTCCAACGTCGTCGACACAATCGTACTCACCTCGGCCACCGTCTGCAATTCCGCCGCCCGCTTCTCCGTTTGGGCATAACTCTCTTCTAACGCCACCGTCCGCTCGGCCACCCTCTGCTCCAACTTCACATTCGACTCCTGCAACGTCTCCGCCAACCTCTGTTGTAACTGCAACGCCTCCTTCTGCTGTCGTAACGCCTCTTTCTGCGCCTCATTACGCTCCAACTCAATAATTCGGAACCGATCCGCTAAGGCCAAACTAAACAAAACGCTCATAATAACCACAGCCAATGTCACACTATTGCTCAAAAAAAACTCATTCATCGGCAAAACATTAAATTGAACCAACACACTAATAAATGAGGAGACAATAAATACAGACCATGATAAAAGATAAAACTTAGCCGCCTGATACCCATTCCGCCACACCATCACACTAGCCACAAATTGCGCCGTAAAAAAGACCAATACAGCAAACAAAAGAACCTGTGTCAAAATAGTCGCCGCGACAAACGGAATCGCTAACCCCACCAACAAACAACTGGCCACAAAACCCCTCAACACCAAATCGGTGCGTGGTGAATTCTCTTTCGTTTGCAAAAAACTTCGGCTAAAAATCAAACTCCAAAACAAAGTGGCCAATAACGAGACGATAATCGCATACGGCGTAATCTCTGGCCTCGTTGGCCACGCGTAACGGGGCAAATACCCCGTCCCCGCCATCGATGTCATAACCATATAGCTAAAGATAAATAGCAAATAATACAAATAGCTCCGATCACGTAACAACAAATAAATAAAGCTGTTATAACTCAACATCACCATTAATGCTCCCAACATTAACGCATGAAATGTTTTTGTATCCTGAATGTCATCTAATAATTCATTGGTTGAATAAATATTAAAAAACATATAAACCGTATATTTCGATTCCATACGGACATAAATTTCTTCTTGTTCCGATTCGATGAAGGGGAGATCAAATATGAACGTTTCATAATCGTAAACGCGGCTGGCAAACGGCCGTTCAAACCCCGTCGCCACATGAAAAAAACCATCCCCCGTCCGCCGATAAAAATCAATATAACTCGCATTTAAACTATCAATCTCTAAATACCAATCAGAAATACGCTCCGCTTCATTCCTAACCTCAAAACGTACCCAATAAGCTGATGAACTATAACTCGCGTTTGGATAATCAACCGTTGACCGCTCAAACCGATCAAACGTAGCCGCCGATACATCTTCAATCGTCAACTCACCCGTCACATCTTCATAAATATCTAAATATTGACCCAAACGATAACTTTCTTGCCCATCAACCAACACAACCTGCTGATTCGACGCTGTTTGTGCCTCCACCGACCACGCATAACAACTAATAACCAAAATCCCCGCCAATAAAATTAATGTCCGCTTCGTTATCCATTTCATATTGATTACTTTTTTAACTAGAAATTAATGACATTGTTTCTTAAATAATCCCCAAAGCAACCTCATTGTAGCATAGTTACTTATCAGACAAAAACAGATTGATTTCACCTAAAGAGACAAATTTGGGACTTTTTGTACACCTTTATATAAAACTACCTGCTATCATTATAACCATAGTCAATTAAACAACAGGAGATAATAATTATGAAAACAAAAACAAACATCAAATCCGGCGCTCAAATTAACAACATTTAATCACCCACTTATCTTATCAATCTCATTTTCACATAAGGAATCAATACCATGAAAACAAAAACAAACATCAAATCCGGCGCTGAAATCAATAATCTTTAAATTAAACTTTTTCTTAGCCAGCAAAAAAAACCACCGCGCGGTGGTTTTTTTTTGCATACATAACCTGACATCTGTCATCACTCATCAACACAACCTAACTTACTCACACAAATCTTCTAGCTGTTACACCTCACCTCCGTTATAATTACCCCATGATGAATAATACAGATAAAGATTTAGAACGTATCCTTAACCGTATCGATAATAAATCATACGGCGCTTATAAAGAAATTCGTGGTTCCTACCAATTCCCCCAATTCACTCTTTCCATCGACTATGTCCAAGGCGACCCCTTCGCCTCCCCCAGTCGCATGCACATTCGCGTCCCCCAAGACGTCGCCGCTTACCCCCCTAACCTCTACAATAATGATAGTCGCCGCCTCGGCCTCGAATCCGCCCTCGCCGCCCTCTTCAGCCGCGCCTGCCACAAAATCGACCAACGCCGTGGCTCCGGCAAAAGCGGCCTCTTCGCCATCGATACCCCCGGCCAAGAAATCCTCGAACGCACCGCCATCATCGTCACCGACAAATTCGTCGAAGCCCGCTTCCTCGTTGGCCTCCCCGCCCAAGGCCGCCGCGTCCGCGGCCACCAAGCCGCCGACATGCTCGTCCACGACCTCCCCAAAATCGTCACCAAAACCCTCAACTACGCCAACAACCCCCAAAAAGCCCTCCGCCAATTCGCCGATACTAACGAAGATGCCGATTTCCTCCGCCACGCCCTCGCCGACCAAAATCTTATCGCCTTCATCGCCAATGGCAGCACCCTCCCCCGCCTCTCCGGCATCGATGACCGCCCCCTCACCGGTGACGGCGTCGTCACCTTCACCTCCCCTAAATCCCTCCAAGTATCCTTCGACCTCCCCAACTGGGGCCCCATCCACGGCATGGGCATCCCCGCTGGTGTCACCCTCATCGTCGGTGGCGGCTTCCACGGCAAATCCACCCTCCTCACCGCCCTCGAACGTGGCGTCTACAACCATAAACCGGGCGATGGCCGTGATTTCGTTGTCAGCCACCCCGATACCGTCAAAATCCGTGCCGAAGACGGCCGTTACGTCGCCGGCGTTAACATCACCCCCTTCATTAATAACCTCCCCTACGACCAACAAACCAACGCCTTCACCACCCTCAACGCCTCCGGCTCTACTTCCCAAGCCGCCAACATCATCGAAGCCCTCGAAGTCGGCGCCAAAGTCCTACTTATCGACGAAGATACCGCCGCCACCAACTTCATGATTCGCGACCAACGGATGCAAGCCCTTATCCACAAAGATAAGGAACCGATTACACCCTTCATCGATAAAGTCCGTCAACTTTACGATGAACACAACGTCTCCACCATTCTCGTCATCGGCGGTAGTGGCGACTACTTCGATGTCGCCGATCACGTCATCGCCCTCGATAGTTACATCCCCTCCGATGTCACCGCTCAGGCCAAAGCGATTGCGGCGGAGCATCAACAGGAACGGACGGCCGAGGGTGGCACCACCTTTGGCCACATCACCCCCCGCACTCCCCGCAAACGCTCCCTCGACCCCAGCCGTGGCAAACGGGACATCAACGTCAAAACCCACGACGAGCAAACCATCCAATTCGGTACCAACGACATCGACCTCACCGGCGTTAGCCAAATCGTCGATAAAAGCCAAACCAAAGCGATCGCTGAAGCCATCATCTACGCTTGGCAAACCTACATGGATGACCAACGCCCCCTCGCCACCATTATCGACCAAGTCATGGCCGATATCGACCAACACGGCCTCGACATCCTCACCAATCGGGACAAACGTGGCGACCTCGCCCGCTTCCGCCGCTTCGAACTCGCCGCCGCCATCAACCGCCTCCGTACACTACAGGTAAAGTAAACCACATGCACTGGTCCCCACTCACTGACCTTACTCAAGCTGAGCTTGAATCCCTAACCAACTTATCTGTCAATGATGAACTTCAAGCCCTTAGTACAGTTTGGCAAGAACAGGCCACCCGATTACGTGAGTCGGGAACCTTCAAAAAATACTTACAACAACTCATTCGTGAATTAGCCATTGAAACTGGTATTATTGAACGGCTATACACAATTGATCGTGGGGCCACACGTTTATTAATTGAACACGGTATCAAAGAATCCCTATTAGCCCATGGCACTACTGACAAACCCCCTAAACAAGTAATCGCTCTTATCAAAGACCAAGAAGCCGCCATTAACGGCCTATTTGACTTTGTCGGTGGACAACGTGAACTATCAACTTCCTATATCAAACAGCTTCACCAACTACTTACACAAAACCAACCTTACACAGAAGCACTGAATCCGATTACAAACCAATACATCCAAATACCACTGCTCAGTGGCACTTGGAAAAAGCATCCGAATAACCCACAACGGCCTGACGGCACGCTCCACCAATATGCCCCACCCGAACAAGTCACTTCAGAAATGGATCGCTTGCTTGATTACCATCAAAAACATCAAAAAACAGTGCTGTCACCTGTCATTGAAGCCGCTTGGTTACATCATCGTTTTACCCAAATTCACCCCTTTCAAGACGGCAACGGTCGTGTCGCTCGTTGTTTAGCCACACTTATCTTCATAAAAGCGAATTGGTTCCCTTTGCTTCTAACCAGAGATGATCGCCATGACTATATCTTAGCATTAGAACAAGCTGATAATGGTGATTTAATCGCTTTAGTTGAGCTATTTGGCGCTAAACAAAAACGAGCATTTATTCGTAGTCTAAGTTTATCTGAACAAGTTATGGCTCAATCACCAGCCGATGCTATTATTGCCGATATCGCTCAACGGCTCAAGGCTAATCAAAAATTTGATCATGAGCACAACAAACAATTAGAACAGATAAGTAATCGATTAGCCAACATCGCTTTTGATCGTTGTTCTTTTTTGGAGGAAGAATTAAAACAATCCTTAGCACCAGTTACTCAAGAACCCATGATTGCAATAGTCACCGCTGCTGCCGATCCTCCCGCAAGAACAAACCCTTTCACCTATCAAATTCTAGAAACAGCGAAACAACTTAACTATCATGCTAATTTACAAACCTATCATAACTGGGTACGAATAACGATCTATGTCGCTCGGCCCACCAGCTTTTTATTCTCATTCCATATTCTAGGCTCAGAAAATCGTGGATTATATGCCTGTTCAGCCACAGTTTACCACCAAGACAATAATGGCGGCAGCTCCCAAAGTATCACCAACATTCAAACCTTAACTAACGCCCCTTTCCAATTTGCTTATACAGAATCGGCCGAAAAAATAATAGCCCGATTCACCCCATGGCTCGAAAATGCCATTGTCACTGGTTTAGAATATTGGCGTAAAGCTATTTAAAAACCATCACTCAAAGGAGTAAATCTATGTACGGTCTCATTGGACAAATAATCACCCATCCCAACCAACGCCCCACCCTCACCGCCCTCCTCACCGCCGCCACCGTCAATATGCCCAACTGCCTCCACTACCTCATCGCCCACGATCAAAACGACCCCAACGCCCTCTGGATCACCGAAATCTGGACCGACAAAGCTGCCCATCAAGCCTCCCTCCAACTCCCCGCCATCCAAAAAGCAATGACCGACGGCCGTCCCCTCATCGCCAGCTTCGGCCAACGCATCGAAACCATCCCCCAAAATCATTAACCCCCTTCCGTATACCCGCGATTTAACAATTTTACTCCCCAAAGGTGGTGCGATTTGTTAAATCGCCAGACTCCCCACCAAACACCCACCCTCACTTCACCAACACCAAAAAATCTGTCCAATCCCCAAAATCCGCCAAACACCCCCTTCACCAACTCTCAACTCAAACGTACGTTCGTCTACAGCCACAAACATGCGGCCACCCCACCCCTCCCCACCCTCCTCCCCCACTCAAAAACAAACCTCCCCCACCTAAAAACCAATCCCACCCACCTAAAAATCAATCCCACCCACTAAAAAACCAATCTCCCCCACTAAAAAACCAATCCCCCCCACTAAAAAAC
>DATHYN010000108.1:0-3918 GCA_035459145.1 Anaerolineae bacterium
GTGGGGTATAGGCTGGTTGGCGGCGCCAGCGGCGGAGGCTATCTTTGGCGGGGTAGATGATGCGGGTGAGGAGGAAGTGGCCGAGGTGCATGGTGGGGGTCATGTGGATGGCGTCGAAGTGGAGTTGGGTAGTGGGGTGGAGGGCGTGTTGGAGGCGGCTTTGGTGGAGTTGGAGGATGGGTGAGGGGAGTTTGTGGGGGGGGAAGAAGTTGAGTTGGGGGGATTCGGCCGAGGGGGTGAGGGTGCCGCCGGTAGCGCGGCAGGCGAAAAATAGTTGGACGATGTTATATGGTTTGAAGGGGAGATGATAGAGCCCGATTAAACGTTCAGGGACGGCTTCGATACCGGTTTCCTCGAAGATTTCACGGATGATGACATCGTGAGGGCTTTCATGCCGTTCCATGCTACCACCAGGTGGGGCCCAGGTGCGGGTATCATCACGTCGGATGAGTAAGATGTTGCCTTGTTGATCGCGAACAAGGGCGCCACAGCCGATAAGAACCATGATCTGTTTAAGCCTCGTTGGTTAGCTTGTGGAAGAAGGTGGGGGCTGGTTCGTTGGGGAGGGGGATGGTGGTGCTAATTTGGGTGTGGGTTGGTTGGGCGTGAGTTGGTGGTTGTGACGAGGGGGCGAATAGATGGTTAGCGGGTGGTGAGGTGAGGGGGGTATCAAAGAGGAAGGTGAGGGCTAGATTTTGTTGGGGGAGGGTGTAAACGGCGGCGAGTTGAGCGGCTGGGGAGGTTATTTGGTAGGGGTGGGCTAATTGGGTCGCTTGTACCCATGGTTGTTGGCCGGTTTGGAATGGGGTGTGGGGAAGGGTTGTGTGACCGTTGTTTGTTTGTTGCCAGAGGAGATTACCGTCGGGATTGCGGATTAGGGAGATGATTTGAACGTGCCATGGTTTCGGTTTTTGCCAAGAGGGTAGGTTGCTGATTTGGTGGCGCCAATTTTTTTGTTGGTAGTAGAAGGCGCGGAGTAAGCGCCAGCTAAGAGGGGTGGGGGCGTGATGACAGTGAGGGATGGGGGATTGGTTATTAAGGGCATGTTCAAGCCGCCAGCGATGGGGAGGGGCGATGGGGCCAGGGATGTCAGTGAGGGTGTAAAAGCCGAGACTGCGAGCTTCGGGGGAGGGTTGCAGTTCGCCACCACGTTGGAGGGTGCGGAAGGTGAAGATGAGATGGTCACCGCTGGGGCCGTGGGGGTCGTACTCTAAGGAGGTGAGGCGAACGGGCATCGTTTTGAGATGGGTTTCCTCTTCGATTTCGCGGGCGAGGGCGTCGTCGACTTTTTCGCCCGCTTCGACAGCGCCACCGGGAAGGCTCCAGAAGGGGAGGCGAGGGTGGAGGATGACGAGAGCTTGGCCGAATTGGTTGGTGGTGACACCGTATGTGCTAAGTTGCATAGTAAGTCCTTGATTTAATTATTGAATTGCGTGTTGGGTGAGTTGTTCGTAGTAGGGTTGACAGGCTGATAGTAAGGGTTTTAGTTTGTCGGGGAAGGGTTTGGTTTTGGGTTGGTAGGGTTGGAAGCCGGTTGATTGGTGGACAGCGTGGTACCAGTGGGGGGCCCAGATGCCGTCTTCGGGCCGAGGGCCGGCGGGCCAGCTGAGCATGGCGGGGGTGAAGGGGATGCCAATTTGATCGCAGAGTTTGGTGAGGACGCGTTCGGGGTTGAGGAGGGTTTTTTTTGCGTCGAGAATGGGGACGTCTTGGCCTAAATCTTGGAGGTAGTTGAGGAGTTCGATATGTTGGGGGTAGCCGGTATCATGGAGTTGCGGGGTTTCGATTTGGATGGCGTAGGAGGGGAGCATGTCGCGGGGGTCGCGGGTGAGGATGATGTTGATGGTGTTTTTCATGAAGGCGTAATCGAGGTTGACGAGGTGGTGGGTCATATGTTTAAAGAAGAGGATGGGGCGGGGATGGGGGCCGAGGATGAGATTGTCGACAACTTTTTGGCCATCATTTTCCATGGTGGCGATGACTTCTTCAGCGGCGGGATGGTATTCACGAGCGGGGGTGTTAACGAGATAGTGGGCATAAAGGGGTTCGTCGAAGACGAGGGTATCGGCGCGTTGGGCGAAAGCGTACATGAGAGCGGTGGAGATATTGCGGGGGCCGCTCCAAAGACAGATGCGGTGGGTGACGGTGGTCATGCGGATGCTTCCTTCTGTTTTTGGACTTCGTGATGGATGAGGTTTTGGTAGTGGGCTTGGAGTTTTTGGGTGAGAGGGCCGTAGGTACCGTCCCCTATTTGGCGACCGTCGACGTGGGTGACGGGGGTTAAAGCGCCAAATGTACCGGTTACAAAGGCTTCATCGGCACCATAGACATCGAAAAGGGAGAAATTTTTCTGGTAGCAGGGGATGTTATGTTGTTGGCAGACGGCGATGACTTTGGCGCGGGTGATGCCATTCATGCAGTATTGGCCGGTTGAGGTCCAGACTTCATTGTTTTTAATGATGAAAAAGTTGGTGGCATTGCAGGTGGCGACAAAGCCATGAATATCGAGCATTAACGCTTCATCGGCACCGGCTTCGAGGGCTTGGACAAGGGCCATGACTTCGTGTAATTTGCTGTGGCAGTTGAGCCGAGGGTCGAGGTAGTCTGGGGAGCCACGGCGAATGGTGCTGGTGAAGAGGGTGACACCTTTGTGACGACTTTCTTCGTTGGCTTGTTTATGCTCGGCGATGATGACAAGATTGGGGCCGGTAATGGTGAGACGGGGGTCTTGGGAAGGGGTTTTTTTGATGCCACGGGTGAGCATGAAGCGGATATGGACATTGTCGTGCATATTGTTGGCGTTAATGGTTTGCCAGAGGGCGTCGGTGAGTTCTTGGCGGGTGAAAGGGAGTTTCATGCCGATGGTGGCGGCACCTTGCCAGAGGCGATCAAGATGATCATCGAGAAAAACGAGGACCCCATCATGGAGACGAACTGCTTCCCAAACGCCATCACCGACGAGATAGCCACTGTCGAAAACAGAAATTTTGGCATCGGAACGGGGCAAGAGTTGGCCATTAATGTAGATGAGGATATTTTCATTGCGGGGATCGGGGAGGGCGTTGTGGGTACCATGGGTGTCATCAAACATAAGTGGAAGGTCTCCTTAATTGGTGGGGATCATTATTTAAGGTAGTGTAACAAAAATGAGTGATTTGACCAGATACGTTAAGTGAATTTCTAGTTCTTTGTTGCACAAATATAACTGCTTAAGTTATTTTCCAAATAGCCCTAATAATGCGTAAAGCACAAACTCTGAGTTAAAATTAGTTCTATATTTATTTATACCAAGAGGCAGAATAATGCAGGTTCCTGACTTAGAACTATTTCCAAAAGTTGAGTTTTGAGCTTATATTTGAATAAACTTTTACCTTTCCCTTTATCTGCAAAATTGGGCTTACCCATGAAAGGCTTAAGGAATTACAAAATGGATGATGAACCTACAATAGAACAATTTATTTTATCGATTGTCACTGGTGAATATTATAAAATGGTGCCAGAAACTGATGGTAAATATACATATCCAGTAGACGATCTTTGCAACTTTTATTATGCGCTTCGCACATCCCATGAACGTATAGAATTTCAACGGGTAATTATTGATTTATTATCTCATAATTCTCTGGGTATTGTTGAGTATGCTATCCAAACGTGTGATTGTCTTAATTTGCAAGCTGCTATTCCGAAATTGTTGGAATTGTTAAAAGTAACTCTGGAGGCTATACTAAGTCATTTCCCAAAAGGTTTTTAAACAAAACCTAAATCGGATTCATCGATGCCCATTAAGGAACAGAATTGCGAAAAGGAGAGTTTTTCAAACCAATTAGCAACCGTCTTAGCTAGAACATCGAGGGATTCAAAAAAATGATTGCGAGTGACTTGTCCGCGCATAAAACGCCACAATCGTTCAATTAAATT